>JAOBWQ010000058.1 GCA_025463425.1 Ilumatobacteraceae bacterium
GGTGCGCGATCGGCCGCCTCAGGTTTTGATCGGGGCGGTGCCGGGTAGTGCAGGGGCCACGTGCGTCGGCGGTACTTCCCCACTGGCGGCGCACAACACGTCGCTGGTGCTCGTGGGGCCGTCTCCCATCCATGGCCTCACGGGCACCAGCACTTTTTCGGCGGCGAGGGTGCCGTCAGCGGGCAGGCCGGTTGCCTCGCGCCACCGCAGACGCGTCGAGCAGGGTCCGAGCCCGTTCGGCATCGAGCGCACCGTCTTCGACCACGACCTCGAGCAACGGACGGCGCTGGGCGACCGCGGCCTTGACGATCTTGGCGACGTGGTCATAGCCGAGCTCGGCGTTCAACGGCGTCGCCAGCGCCGGGGTCGCGTTGGCGTAGTAGGCACATCGGTCGACGTCGGCCTCGATCCCGTCGACGCACCGCTCGGCGAACAGCGTGCAGGCCCGGGTGAGGAGTCGACCCGACTCGATCAGATCTGCCGCGATCATCGGCTGATAGGTGTTCAGCTCGAACGCGCCCTGCGATCCCGCGAACGCGATCGCAGCGTCGTTGCCGAAGACCTGGATGGCGACTTGAGCCACCATCTCGCACATCACCGGGTTGACCTTGCCGGGCATGATCGACGATCCCGCCTGCAGCTCGGGCAGGCGGATCTCGCCGAGCCCGGCCGCCGGCCCAGAGCCCATCAAGCGGATGTCGTTGGCGATCTTCAACAGCGCGACCGCAAGGCCGCGCAGGTGGCTCGATGCTTCGACGAGACCATCGCGTGACGCTTGCGCGGCGAACCTGCTGGGGGCGATGCTCAGCTCCACGCCACACCGGTGCGCGACGCGGGCGACGACGTCGGCGCCGAAGGTGGGCGACGCGTTGAGTCCGTTGCCCACTGCAGTCCCACCGAGCGGCACCCGACCGAGGCGCGGCAGCGCCGACTCGATCCGTTCGGCCGCCTCGGCGAGCTGCGCGGCATAGCCGTCGAACTCGTCGCCGAGGAAGATCGGCACGGCGTCCATCAGATGGGTGCGGCCCGCCTTCACCACGCCGGCGAACCGCCGCCCCGCGTCCTCGAGCGAGGCGGTGAGGCGATCGACTGCGGGCAACACCGACCCGGTCAGCTGCACGACGAGCGCAAGGGTGACGGCGGTGGGGAACGTGTCGTTCGAGGACTGACCGGCGTTGACGTGGTCGTTCGGATGGACAGCAGCTTCGAGGGCCGCCGAGGCGAGGTGGGCGACCACTTCGTTGACGTTCATGTTCGTCGAGGTGCCGGAACCGGTCTGAAAGATGTCGATCAGGAACTGGTCGTCGAACTCGCCGGCCGCGACCCTGTCGGCGGCCACGCGGATCGCCTCGAAGCGCTCCCGACCATCGGCCGCGGTCGCTGCGGCGCCGTTGACCACCGCGGCCTCCGACTTGATCGCCGCGAGGGCGTGCACGACCTCGATCGGCAGGGCGCGGCCGGCGACGTCGAAGTTGGCGAGGGCCAGCTCCGTCTCGCGACCCCAGAGCACTTCAGCTGGACGTTGGATGGCCACGGCCTCTCATCTCGATCACGTCCGAGGGTATCGGCCCTGCTTGCCGGCCCGCCCCCAGCGCCCACACACGCTGACGATCACCGATCGGCCCAGCCGTACACTCGCCGGATGATCCCACGCCGTTGTGTCGCACTCGTTGCGCTCGCCACGCTGGCGGCTGCGTCGTGCAGCAGCAGCTCCTCGTCTGGCGAGGCCGGCTCGACATCGACCGCCGCAGTGGTCACGTCCGGCGCACCGTCCACTGCGGACACCCCCGCGCCGGCGACCACCGACTCGACCGCGCCGCCCGACACCGCGGGCGTCGACACCACCCCGTCGACCGACACCGCTCCCAGTGACACCGCCGCCGTCGACACCTCGGTCGTCGACACCGCCCCGCCCACCACCATCCACCGCGCAGCGTGCGTGGCGCCGGAGACCAGGCAACCGGTCGAGGCCACCGGCGCGGACACTGCCGGCCAGGATTGGGACATCACGTCGTTCGACGGCACCGTGATCCGCGCCCATTGGTTCCCGGAGCCCGGACTGTCCGGCGGCGCCACGGCACCGACGGTGCTGATGGGCCCGGGCTGGGGTTCGCCCGGCGACACCGACGCCTCGGCCGGCGACGGAGCGGGCTCCAGCGCGATCGGCGTCGTCGGCATCGCCACGCTCCGCAACGCCGGGTTCAACGTTCTGACGTGGGACCCGCGCGGGTTCGGTGAGTCCACCGGCACCGTGGAGATCGACAGCCCGAAGTACGAAGGCCGCGACGTCGAGCAGCTGATCGACTGGGTGGCCACCCAACCAGGCGTCGAGCTGGACGCGCCCCGTGATCCGCGGATGGGCATGTTCGGTGCGTCGTACGGCGGCGGGATCCAGCTGGTCACTGCGAGCATCGACTGCCGCGTCGACGCGATCGTGCCGGTGATCGCCTGGAACTCGTTGCAGACCAGCCTCTTCAAGGCCGACACGGCCAAGATCGGGTGGGCCACGTTCTTGTCCGCCGTCAGCAACGGGCGCGACATCGATCCCGTGATGGCGCGGGCCAACGCCGCCAGCAATGCCAACGGCGTCGTCGATCCTGCCGACGTGCAGTGGTTCGCCGATCGTGGACCCGGTGACGCGGTCGGCAAGATCACGGTGCCGACGCTGATCATCCAAGGCACCGTGGACACGTTGTTCACGCTCGACGAGGGCGCGACCAACTTCACGACCTTGCAGTCGAACGGGGTGCCGACCGCGATGCTCTGGTTCTGTGGCGGACACGGCGCGTGCCTCACCGATGACGGCGATGCCAGCCGCACGTCGACCGAGGCGATCGCCTGGCTCCAGCGATACGTCGCCGGCGGAGATGCCACGGGTGAAGTGCCGAAGTTCGCGTTCGTCGACCAGGACGGCACGTCGTACACCGCTGACGCCTTCCCTCTCCCCGAGGCCGATCCACTCGTCGCCGACGGCACGGGCACGCTGGATCTCACGGCCGACGGCGGGGCCGGGCCGGCGACCATCCCGGCCAGCGCGCAGGGGCTCGGCAGTGCCGTCGCGCCGATCACGCCGGGCAAGGCCACCAACGCCGTGAACGTGACCATCCCCGCGCCGGCAGCCGACACCGTGCTGGTCGGGGCGCCC
>JAOBWQ010000477.1 GCA_025463425.1 Ilumatobacteraceae bacterium
GGGATGCCGCAGGAGATCCTCTATCGGTTCGACATCGTCGGCTTCGATCCGCGCGGCGTGGGCGCTTCGACTGGTGTGACGTGCATCGGTGACGTCACGCCGGGCTCGGGCTCGCTGCAGCAGTGCATCTCCTCCGCCGGTGACTACCTCTCCTACCTGGGCACGCCGAACGTCGCCCGCGATCTCGACAAGATCCGCGAGGCGGTCGGCGACGCGAAGCTCAACTACCTCGGGTACAGCTACGGCACGGCGCTGGGCGGCGTGTACGCCGACATGTTCCCCGACCACATCCGCACGATGGTGCTCGACGGATCGGTCGACCCAGCCGCGGGCAACGTCAACACGACCAAGGAGTACGGCGACGACTTCTACGCCGAGCAGGACTTCGACGGAACGGTCGACATCTTCCTCAAGCTGTGCGACGCCACCAAGGGGTGCGCGCTCGGACCGGACGCACAGGACGCGCTGGACAAGGTCCGCGCTGACGTCGCCAGTCTGCCGGTCGCCTACTTCGCGGGCACCAAGTCGGTGAGCAAGTCCGAACTCGACGACATCATCGTCGAGTCGATGTACACGGTCGGCTTCTGGCCCTTCCTGGCAATTGCACTCGACGACGCAGCCACGGCGACGCCTCCACGCTCGCCGCGTTCGCCAGCTACATGGAGTTCGGCTACCCGGCCGTGATGGAGGCCGAACCCAACTTCAACTTCGCCAACCTCGCGATCCGATGCGCCGACTTCGCCGGACGCGGAAACGCCTCACCGTCGTGCAGCGACTTCCCCGCGACCGCCGAACCCATCCCGGCGATCACCACCGCGAAGGGCGCACCTCCAACCGTCGTGGTCGGCACCCGCGGCGACCCCGCCACTCCTTGGCACTACTCGCACGAGATGGCCGCGGCGCTTGGTAGCGGTGCCGTGTCGATCACGTGGGAGGCTGCGGGCCACACGGCGTTCGGGACCAGCCGCTGTGTGACCGATCTCGTGACGAAGTACATCGTCGACCTGACCGTGCCGGCCGACAAGGCCGACTGCCCGTTCGTCACCGGCGCGACCACAACAGCCGAACAGGCCGACACGATCTTCTCGACGCTTGGCACCGACGCACAGATGGGTCTTCTCGACAGCACGCTCGAGGCCGAGGGTCTGACGCCCGTCAAGGCACAGTGCGTCGGTCAGGCGATCCTGGCTCACGACGACGCCCGTCTCACCGTCCACGAGTTGCTCGGCGTCGAGACCCCCGACCTCACCCTTCCTCGCGCTCTCGCCGAACGGAGCTGCGGCTGACTTCGAAAGCTCACAGACATCAAGCTGTAGACAGCCCCCTGCTGTGTCAAGAGGAGCGCGTTCGTCGCGAGGCTGAGGCGCGAAGCACGGCTGCTGCCGCGTATTCGAGGGTGGCGACGAGCATGATCGTGAAGCTGGGCGGGAGTCGGGGGGCCGCGTAGGCGAGTGCGATGCCGAGCCAGACTGCGGCGACGGCGAGTGCGGCGGCGAATGCGAGGGCGCGCCATGGTCGGTTGCTCAGGAGTTGGGCCGCGGCGGCGGGCACGGCGAGGAGTCCGACGAGCAGGAGCGCACCGACAACTTGGGTGGCCTCCGCGGCGCTGGCGCCGACGAGCGCGAGGAAGATGATGCCGAGGGTGCGGACCGGGACCCCACGTGCGGCGGCGACGGCAGGGTCAAGGGTTGCGAACAGCAATGGTCTCGCGATGACAGCGAGAATGATGATCAGAGCAATGGCGACAGCGGTCGCGGTTGTCGCGGTGGAGGCGCTGATCCCGAACACGGATCCGAAGAGAACGTGGACGTTGGCGGTGCTGTTCGTCTTGCTCGAGTGGCTGGTGTAGATCGCGAGGAAGAGCACGCCGAGGCCGAGGACCCAGGCGAAGGTGGTGCCGATCACGACATCGTCGGCTGCCGTGTTCTTACCGGCGAGGAGTCCGAGGACGACGCTGACGGTGATCGTTGCTGCGAACAGGCCGACTCTCAGATCGATCCCGGCGGCGAGCGCGGCGAGGGCTCCGGTGTACGCGACATGCGACAGGGCGTCTCCGGCGAAGACCTGTCCTCGGAGCACGACGAAGTAGCCGACGAGCCCGCTGAGCGCGGCGATCGACGTCCCGGCGATCAGTGCGTGGCGGATGAAGTCGTGGGACAACATGTTGGCGATCCCGCCGACCGGGCTGGCGAAGCCGAACGAGAGCCGGGCGATCATCCTCGCGGCTTTTCACTGGCCGCCGTGGTGAGTGGTGTTGCTGCTGCAGTGGTGGTTGTGCGGTAGCTGGAACCGTCGCGTCGGGCCCGGTAGATGCTGGACGCGACGAATCCGGTGAACGCGAGGGAGGTGACCCAGAACCCGATCGGATAGGGCGAGAAGAACGCGATGAACTCACCGCTCCAGGTGACCGCAACGGCGATCGCGATGGTGAGGAGCAGTCCGGCGACAGGGCGTGCGGTGAGACGGGCTGCGGTTGCGGCTGGAGCAACGAGAAGAGCGAACACGAGCAGGCTTCCGGTCACTTGCGAGGTTCCCGCGGCGGCAACACCGAGCAAGATGAGGAACACGATTCCCAACGCGCGCACCGGCACGCCCCGGGCTCGAGCAACGTCGGGGTCGACGGTGGCGAACAGCAACGGTCTGGCGATGACGGCGAGCACGACGACGCAGATGCCGCCGGCGACGGCGAGGACTGCGACTTGGGTGTCGGTGATGCCGATGATGGTGCCGAACAGCAAGCCGTTGAGTCCACTGAGGAAACCCTTGT
>JAOBWQ010000491.1 GCA_025463425.1 Ilumatobacteraceae bacterium
CTTGCTGGCCGTGAAGTGCTCACCGACCGAGGGCGCCCACGGCGGATGCTCGGAGATCACCGTCGGCGCGACGATCCAGCTGACCTGGGGCAGGTTGCCGGCAGCGGCGTCCTGCTCGAACTGATCAGGGGCGAGGTCGACCAACGCGTTGTCGTACAGCGGGTTGCCGGCGGACAGGCCTTGGTACTGGGTGAAGAACTTGATGTTGTTGTCGTCGAAGTCGTCCTCTTCGTGGTACACCCGCCAGGTGATGCCGGCTCGCTGCAGGCGCTCCGGGTAGGTCTCCCACGTGTACGCCGTGCCCGAGTTGTCGATGGCCGGGCCGCCACCCAGTCCGGCGGGATCGATCGTTCCCGTCATCGACACGTGCCGGTTGGGGTTGGTCGGTCCGATCACCGAGCAGAAGTAGTGGTCGCAGAGCGTGAACTGATCGGCGAGCGCCCAGTAGTACGGGATGTCGGCTCGGTTGAAGTAGCCGAGCGCATGCGCGCCCATCGAGGTCGCGAAGCTGTCGTTGGCACCGTTGTTCCAGGCGCCGTGCTGGGCCTCCCACGAGTGGTTCGGGTCCGGGCCGCATTGCGCCGAGGTGACCGTCGAATCGGTGTGGTACGGCAGCAGGTACCCGTCGGGATGGTCGGGTGACGGGTTGCGGTAGTTCTTGCCCGCCGGCGTGGAGGCGAACCCGGCGACGCCCGGGCGAGTGCCGAAGTAGTGGTCGAAGCTGCGGTTCTCCTGGAACAGGATGACGAAGTGCTCGATGTCGGCCAGGCTGCCGGCCGGAGCGGTGGTGGTCGTGGCCGCGAACGTGGCCGGAACCGTATCGGGCACCGTTGCGGCGATCGTCGCCGGCGGCGCCGTTGACGGCACAGTGGCGGCCGCGGTCGGCGGTGTGGTCGCCGGCGTCGTGGCAGACGTGGTTGACGGCGCTGTCGACGCCGATGTCGAAGCGTCCGAACTGCAAGCCGCCAGGGCCGCTGCGCCTGCCGCGGCAGCTCCCCCGGCGATGAACAGGCGGCGGCTGATCTTGTGGGCATCCGGGGCGTCCGGCTCGCCCTCACCGGTTGGTGTGGTCACGCCGCCACTGTGCCATAGATCAGCTCGACCGGACCTGCCACCCCTCAGCTGAGGGATTTCGAAAGGCATTTGCGCGCGAGGGGTTACTCTGCGGCTGTGGATGAACCGCTGAGGATCGAGGAGGGCCCGCAGCCCGATGAACTGACGCTCACGGGGGACCTCGATCTCGGCACGAGCGACCTGCTCGAGACGGCCATCGCCGATCTCCGCGCAGGCGGCATCACCGACGTCGTACTGGACGCCGCAGGGATCAGCTTCGTCGATTCTCGCGGACTGCGTTCGATGCTCGTCGCCCTGCAGGGTGGCCGGATCAGGTTGCGTCGGCCCTCCGCACAGCTGCTCCGGCTGATCGATCTCACCGGCCTCCAGGAGCATCTGCCCGTCGTCGAATAGGTTGCAGCAATGCTCTCGATGCTGCGGACCAACCGAGACATCCGGTCGCTGTTCATCGCCCAGGTGATCTCCTACGCGGGTGACTGGTTCGCCTACGTGGCGTTCGTGGGGCTCGTCCAGGACCTCACCGACATCCCCCTGCTGGTGACGATGGTGTACGTCGCCCAGTCGCTGCCGGCGTTCTTCATGACCGCCCTCGCCGGGTCGGTCGTCGATCGCTTCGATCGCCGACGGATCCTGATGATCGTGTCGCTCGTGCAGGCCGTCGCGGCGGCCGGGCTGCTGCTGGTCGGCTCGAAGGGCACGCTGTGGTTCGGGTTCGCGTGTCTGTGTGTCATCTCTGCGTTGGGCTCGTTCGTCGGCCCCGCGGCGCAGGCCGGCATCCCCAACCTCACCCGCAATCCGGAGGAGCTGAAGCAGGCGAGCCTGCTGTTCGGCTCGTTGTGGGGCGCGATGTTGGCGGTCGGTGCGGCGCTCGGCGGTCTCGTCGCGTCGTTGTTCGGTCGCGACGCTGCCTTCGCGGTCAACGCGATCTCCTTCGTCGTCGCCGCCCTGTTCGTCGTGCTGATCCGCCGTCCGATGCAGGAGCAGCGCGAACCGGTGAAAGGTGCTGCCCGGAAGATGCGCCCCGTCGCCGACATGCGCGAGGCCTTCGGCTACGCGCGTCGAGATCACGCGCTGCTCGCGCTCCTGGCTTCGAAGGCGACGTTCTCGATGGGCGCCGGGATCGTCGGGCTGCTGGCCGTGCTCGCCACTCACGATCTCCACGGTGGCGACGGCGCCACCGGCCTGCTCCTCGCCGCGCGAGGTCTCGGTGTCGCCGCTGGACCGTTGATCGCGGCCAAGCTCGTCGGGCCGTCGCTGTCGCGGGTGCTCCTGCTGTGCGGCGGAGCCGGTGCCGCCTTCGGCGTCTGCTACCTCGGTCTCAGCGTGGCGCCCACTCTGGCGATCGCGACCCCGCTCGCCTTGCTGGCCCACCTCGGCGGCGGCGCACAGTGGACGCTCTCGACGTATGGATTGCAACGGCGAGCCCCCGACCACGTGCGCGGCCGGATCCTGGCCGGTGACTTCGGCATCGTCACGCTCACGATCACCGTGTCGAACATCGCCGCCGGTGCACTCGCGGCGGTGACCGGCGCACGCGCTGCGATCGCGATCTTCGCCGCCATCGGACTGGCTGCGTCGTTGCTCTACCTGCAGCTCACCCGAACGCTCCGCGCCAGGCTCACGCTGGAGGAAGCAGCGGAACTGGCGGTCGCCGACTGATCTGGGCCGAGCTCAATGAGCGAGCACGCCGTCCAGGGCGCGTTGCCACGCGGCGAGATCGGTGACGAAGAAACCGACCTGGGCCGGATCCGTCGTCGCCACGACGAGATGGGTCATGCCGCCGACGCGTGATCTGAGGAACGCCTTCGACTCGCTGACCCCTGTGATCTTGGCCACCGGGATGTCGACGACGCCGCCCGACTTCTTGCGGAACACGAGCCGGTGGTCGGTGAGCAGGATGGTGCCGTTGCCCTTCACCGCGCCGTACGTGCCGGTGGCGCCGCGGTACACGGCGGCCTCGGGCGCGACGATCGTCCGCTCGCCCGACGCAACGACCTCCGCCGCGAACGTGGCGTCGAACTGCGCCTTCTTGCGGCGCCAGGAACGGATGATCGGGATCCACACGGCCGCTTGGATCAGCACCACACCGAGAAGGATCAAGAGGACGAGCACGACGACGTTCATCGTCGGCCGAGCCTAGGCGTCCGCCGCCGTCCACGACCCGGATTGCGCCACTCGCCGGGTGTCATCGACATGGTCCAACTGCGCTGCGAGGTCGTCGAACTCCTCCTGCCGCAGGTTCAAGAACTCGATGGCCATGTAGGTCCGGAAGTCCTCGCCACGATCGGTGCGGACGACCAGGGCCAGTGCATGGAATTGTCCGTCCGGCAGGTCGATCGATGCCACCAACCGGTGGCCGACGGCGAACCCGACCGGTTCGTCGAACGCGACGAGCAACCCGCCCCGCGAGATGTCGACGCAGACCGCACGCGGCAGACGCTGCTCCGGAGACGCAGCGACACGAGCCCTCACGTCGATCTTGCGCCTCGGTTCGCACCGTCTGTCCACGTGTGAAT
>JAOBWQ010000524.1 GCA_025463425.1 Ilumatobacteraceae bacterium
GATCGGCTCACCGTGCCGGCCAACGACGCGATGGTGCGCTTCGTCGAGGCGATGACCGAACCCGAAGCGCCGGACCAGACGATCGAGAAGCTGACCGGCGTCTACCGCGTGTTCATCCCACGGTTCATCGCCGCCTACACGTACCACCTCAACGGCACCAGCGAGATCACCGATGCGCCGACGATCCGCAGCCTCAAGCTGATCCTGCAGGACGAGTTCGACGACTGGCGCGACGGCGAGATGATCCTGCAGAGCCTGATCGAGACGCCGGAGGAAGCGGCCCGTGCTGCGTCGCACCAGCAGAAGCTGGAGTCGATCATGATCGAAGCGGGGGGCATCGCCGGACCCGGCACCCTCGGCGGGATGTAGGACCGACGATGCGCAAGTTCCTTCCCGTCGACGACCTCGCCCGCGACGAGCGGTTTGCCGCGATCACGATGAAGGAGCGCTTCGCCGACCAGCGCACCGCCCTCAACATCGACGGCGCCGCGCCGGACAGGCCACGCACGAAGTTCCGCTTGACGCCCGAGCGCCGCGACGCCAGCGACGGCGCACGCGGGTTGATGCACGGCATCTTCGTCGGCGAGATCCAGGCGCTCGAAGGAGCCGGTCGCACGTGCTTCGACTTCGAGACGGCCGGGGTCGCCAAGACCGGGTCGGCGGCCGCGGAGAGCAGCGACATGGACGTGCCGTTCGCGCTCAAGCTCGACATGGCCCGGCAGTGCTGGGACGAAGCCCGCCACGTCGAGATCAGTGTGAAGTTGAGCGACTGGATGGGCACCGAGATCGGCCAGTACGCCGAGAACACGGTGCTCTTCGCAGCCGCCTGCAGCAACGATCCAGTGCTGCGCCTGGCCGGCGTCAACCGCGCGCTGGAGGGCTTGGCGATCGATGTGTTCACGACGATGAAGGAGTTCGGCGACCTCGCCGGAGACCCGTACCTCGAGTTCTGCGAGGACTGGATGTTGGCCGACGAGGTCACGCACGTTCGGATGGGATCCGACTGGCTGCGCAAGGTCACCGAGAACGACCCCGAGCGGCGCAAGAAGGCGCTCGACTTCCAGGGCGTCGTCGACAAGCTGTTCAGCTACGGCGGCACGCGCAGCGACAGCGATGAATCGCCGATCGGGCTCGCCCGCCGGTTCCGGTCGCTGGCCGGATTCACCGACGACGAAGTCGAAGCGATCAACGAAGTCAGCATCCAAGCCCTCGACGAACGCAAGGCCCGCATCGCCAGTGCCCGCGCCGCGGCCGATCACGCGACGGCCGAGTAGCGCGATGCCCGTCACCGTCAGCCCCGACACGTTCACCTACGTGTCGTTCCAGAGCGCCACCATCCAGCGCATCGCCGACGAGCTCGTCGCTGCGTTCGGACTGCAGGACCGCATCGTCACGATCCACGTCGACGAGACGTCGCCCCTGGCGCGGACCGACATGCAGATCGTCGACGGTGCGATCGTGATCCGCGCTGCGAGTGGCGCGTTCGAGGACACCCGCAAGCCGCGCCAGCAGAGCGAGACGATCACCGCGACCGCGCTCGGCCGGGTGCTGTTGCGTGCCAGCGATCGCCTCGACGGTGGGTTCGGTGAGGCGCCGCCCGACGATGAGCTGAGCCTGGCGCAGGTCGCGGCGTGGGAGACCTACTGCATCGGCCGGCTCGAACGCTTGGGCGTGCACGTCAACCGTCAGCGATGGCTGTACAACTTCCGCAACCGGCACGGCTTCACCGACGCCGGCGACATCGCGTTCGATGCGCTCTGGTCCAGCCCGGGGCTGACGTGGGCCCAGCTGTGCTCGATCAGCGAGTCCGCCCTCGCCAGCCGGCCTCCAGTGGCCACCTCCTCACCGGCGGCGCGCTGATGGTCGCGGCACCGATCGGCGAGCAGGTCCGCGAACGGGTCGCGTTCGTCAACGGCGTCGAGCTCCACGTCCTGGAGGCCGGCGATCGCAGCAACCCCACCGTCCTGCTGTGCCATGGCTTCCCCGAGGGTGCCCACTCGTGGCGCCACCAGATGCCCGCGCTCGCTGCCGCCGGCTACCACGTGCTCGCACCCGATCAGCGCGGCTACGGCACCTCGTCGGTGCCGAGCGACGTGAGCGCGTACGGCATCCGCCAACTGACCGGGGACCTCGCCGCACTGCTCGACGACGCGGGCAAGGACGACGCCGTCTTCGTCGGCCACGACTGGGGATCGCTGATCGTCTGGGAGGCCGCGCGCCTGATCTCCAACCGCGTCGGTGCCGTCGTCGGGGTCAGCGTGCCGGCGGTGGCGTGGCCCGGTCCGCCGACGACGTTGTTCAAGATGATCTATGGGGACCGCTTCTTCTACATGCTGTACTTCCAGCCCGTCGGGCCCGCCGAGGCCGAGCTGGAGGCGGACACCTACGACACGATTCGCAAGGTGTTCTGGGGCGCCAGCGGCGAGGGCTTCGTGATCCCCACCGAGCTGGCGCCGATGGAGGGCACGGGCTTTCTCACCAACATGCCCGAGCCGCCGCCGTTGCCGTGGTCATGGATGACCGAGGGCGAGCTGCGCCACTACGCCACCCAGTTCCGCACGAGCG
>JAOBWQ010000076.1 GCA_025463425.1 Ilumatobacteraceae bacterium
CTCGCAGCTCGCGCCCGACCTGCTCTGGCTCGAGGTCACCGAGGGGATCATGATCTCCGAGCCGGAGATCGCAATGGCCACGCTCCGGCGGCTGCGTTCGCTGGGCGTCCGGGTCGCGATCGACGACTTCGGCACCGGATACTCGTCGCTGTCCTCGCTGCAGCAGTTCCCGCTCCAGCGGATCAAGATCGACCGGGCGTTCGTGCAGGGCGTCGCCGACAACGTCAACGACCGCTCGCTCGTCCGCACGATCATCGCGATGGGCGCATCGCTCGGACTCGACATGGTGGCCGAAGGCGTCGAGACCGTCGAGCAGATGCAGGTGCTCGACGAGCTCGGGTGCATGAAGGCTCAGGGCTACCTGATCAGCCGACCGATCCCGCCGGACGCGATGCGCGCGACGGTGGCCGCGGTGGAGCGCAAGGGATCGATGTTCGATCCTCACGGCAGCTCGCCGTCACGGCTCTCGAAGCCGATCGTGATCGGCGCCGATCAGCGCAGTTCGGCGAGCGCGTTGACGTCGTCGAAGGGAAGCCGCTCGTCGGTGTAGGCAACGACCTCCATGCCGGTGAGCACGATGATCCCCCGGCTGTTGGTCAAGAACGCAGTGTCCGCCGCATCACGACCCGTGGCGATGCGCAACATCGTCGACCGCGGCGCCAGGCCGGTCGCGTCGACGGCGCTCCACTGGCCGTCCACGTAGGCCTCGGCGACGGCATGGAAGTCCATCGGGCTCAGACCCGGCGCGTAGACCGAGGCCAGTCGGGCCGGCACATCGCACGCGCGGAGGAACGCGATGACGAGGTGGGCGTAGTCGCGGCACACGCCCTGGCGCGCGAGCAGCGTCGCCACGGCGCCGTCGATCGGGCGGCTGGAGCCCGGCACGTAGCCGAGCCTGGTGCGGACCCAGCTGGACACCGCGGACACGAGGTCGGCGCCGTCCAGTCCGACGAACTCGGCCCGCGCCACGGGCGACAGCCGGTCGGATTCGCAGTAGCGGCTGGGCCGCAGGTACCGAACGAGATCGAACGGACGGGTGGCCGCGGGTTCCGCGAGCGAGCAGACCTGCCCGGCGTAGTCGACGACGAGTGAGCCCACCGGGATCCGATCGGCGACGTGCAGCCGCGTGCCGTGATCGTCGAGGATCTCGGCGGTGTCCAAGGGGGCGCCGTCGATGGTCACGGTCAGCGACTCCGCGACGACTTCGGGGCCGGTGGCGACCGACACCGACAACACGATGTCGACCGGGGTGATGACATCGCACTCCAGATGGGAGGTCACGGTACGGAGCACCCTCACAGCATGCCGGTGAGCCGGCCAGTGTGTCGTTACTGCCGTGTCACAGTTCCGCGCGTTCCGCGACGGCGGCAACGATCGCGTCGAGCGCACCGGGGTTGGCGATCGAGTCTCGGTTGCGCACCACCCGTCCGTTCACGGCGTCGGCAACGGCCAGCTCGACGAGCTTGCCGCTGAAGGTGCGGGGCAGGTCGTCGACCGCCACGATCACCGCCGGCACGTGGCGCGGGCTGAGCGCCGTACGGATCCTCGCCTTCAGGACGGCAACCAGATCGTCGCTGTACGCGGCACCCTCGGCCAGCCGGACGGCGAGCACGATGCGCACGTCGCTGTCGACCTGTTGACCGAACGCGATCGACTCGGCGACCTCCGGGAACGCGTCGACCACGCGGTAGATGTCGGCCGTGCCGATCCGAACGCCGCCCGGGTTGAGCGTCGCGTCCGATCGGCCGTGGATGACCGCGCCGCGCACGTCGGGGCGGGCCTCGTGGCGGGTCCACGACGCGAAGTCGCCGTGTGCCCACGTGCCGGGAAAGCGCTCGTAGTAGGTCGCCAGATACTTCGGTCCGCGCGGGCCGAACGGCTCGTCGCCCCAGAGCCCGAGCGGTTGCGACGGGAACGGCAGGGTGCAGACCAGTTCGCCGGCACCGTCGCCGGCATCGAGTGGCGCACCCCGCTCGTCGACGAACTCGACCGCCATTCCGAGCGCGGCGGCCTGGATCTCGCCGGAGTACACGGGCAGGGTCGGAACACCGCCGACGAAGCAACCACACAGGTCGGTGCCGCCCGAGATCGATGCGAGGTGCACCTCGGGCTTGACGTGGGCATAGACGTAGTCGAAGCCGCGCGGCGACAACGGTGAGCCGGTGGAGCAGATCGTGCGCAACGCGGACAGGTCGTGAGCACCGGCGATGTCGAGCTCGTTCTGGGCGAGGCTGTCGATGAACTTCGCCGAGACGCCGAGGAGGGTGATCCCCTCGGCCTCGGCGATCCCGAACAGCTGGTGCTGGGTCGGGTGCATCGGTGAGCCGTCATACGCCACGACCGTGGATCCGGTGGCCAACAGCGACGCCAGCCAGTTCCACATCATCCATCCGGTGGTCGTGTAGTACGTGACGACGTCGCCGGCGCGGACATCCGCGGAGATCCGCTGCTCCTTCGCGTGCATCAGCAACACGCCGCCGGTGCGGTGCACGATGCACTTCGGCTTGCCCGTGGTGCCCGAGCTGAACAACACGTACCACGGGTGGTCGAACGGCAGCCGGGTGAACGTCAGCTCGGCGCCGGCGTGCTTCGCCAGCGCTTCGTTCCACGATCCGAACCCGGCGAGATCGCTGTTCGGTCCGGTGACGAGCCGGAGCGTCGCGGTGGGCAAGCCCTCGGCGACTTCGGCCAGCTTGGCCCGGCAGTCGATGTGCTTGCCGGCGTACTGGTACTCCGCGCAGCCGATGAAGACCACCGGCTCGATCTGGCCGAAGCGGTCGAGGACGGCGGGCACGCCGAAGTCCGGCGAGGCCGATGCGAAGACCGCGCCGATCGATGTCGCCGCGAGCATCGCAACGATCGCCTCGATGCCGTTGGGCAACATCACCACCACCCGGTCGCCGACGGTGACGCCGACCGAGCGGAACACAGCAGCGCAGGACGCGACCTGCGCACGCAGCTCATCCGCCGAGAGCTCGCCGACCCGGCCGGTCTCGGTGTAGGCGACGAGAGCGGGCTGATCGACCGGGAGGTGGGCGAGCAGGTTCTCGGCGACGTTCAGCATGGCGTCGGGGAAGAACCTGGCTTCGGCCAACGTGTCGCCCGGAAGATGAACTCGGTCTCCCGGCTCGCCGACGATCTCGCAGAAGTCCCACACGGCGCGCCAGAAGCCGTCGAGGTCGCCGATCGACCACCGGTACAGCGCTCCGGGGTCCAGCGGATCGATGCCCACGTGCCGGGCGAAGGCGGCGATGTTGGTCGCGAGAGCTCGCGCCGTCGACGGTGTCCAGAGAGGGGTGTCGGCAACGCCGGTCATGTCGCTCAAGCTACGCGAATCACTCGACACCCACTCCATCTCTTTCGCCGGCCGACGACTAGCGTCCTGGCCGTGTCCACGCACACGATCCGCACCGATCTCGGCGCGACATCTGCGAGCGACGACGGGGAGTGCCTGCTCAGCCTGGTCCACCTCACGGACATGCACGTCCTCGACGCGGGCTCGCCGGCGCGGGCGGAGTGGGTGGAGCTGGAGGCGCACGACCCGTTCTGGCGGCCGCTGTTGCACATGCACCGGCCCTACGACGCACTCACCACCTTCGCACTGGACGCCCACGTTCGGGCGATCGCGGCGGACCCCGTCGGCCCGACGACGAGTCGTGCGTTCGACATCGCGGTGTCCAGTGGCGACAACATCGACAACGCACAGCGCAACGAGCTGGACGCCTACCTCGCCCTTGTCGCCGGTGGCACCGCGATCCTCAGCAGTCGTGGCAGCGCGCAGGACCCATCGTCCGCGGCGTTCCACGGCACGTGGCCGTACTGGTCGCCCGACGCCTCGGTCGAGGATGCGTGGCGCTCGCTCGGCTACCCAGCGGTCGACGACTTCGTGGCGCGGACCAGCGCACCGATCACGTCGAGTGGCCTCGGCATCCCGTGGACCAGCGTGCCCGGGAACCACGACCTGATGATCCAGGGCACCGCGCTGCCCAACCCGCGCATCGAGCGGATCGCGACCGCGGCGGCGAAGTCGCTGCGGCGGCCAGACGGTTTCGCACCTGACGACCCGCTGGCCAGCTACCTGCTCGAACCCGAGCGCTTCTCCGCCGGACCGACCTTCGCCATCGAGGCGGATCAAGACCGACGCGCGATCGATCGCGGCGAGTGGATCCGGGCGCACATCGGTGCGGGCGCTCTGGGCTACAGCCCGACGAACGCGACGGACGAACGGATCGACACCGTGATCGACCTCGATCACGTGCGCCTCATCCTGCTCGACACCAACCACCCCGACGGCGACTACCAGGGCAGCATCGGGCTCGATCAGCTGGCTTGGCTGGAGGAGCGTCTCGGCGAGGTCGAGTCCACGTCCGGGCGGCTGGCCGTGCTCGTCAGCCACCACGGCGCCGATTCGCTGGTCAACCGCCTCGGTGCCCGATCCGACCGAGTGCTCGGTCCGGCGCTGCTCGACGTCGTGCACCGCCACCCGTGCGTCGTCGCCTGGTTGGTCGGCCATCGCCACGTCAATCGCATCGAGCCTCGACACGGTGCTGGCGGCGGCTTCTGGGAGATCACCACCGCATCGGTGATCGACTGGCCGTCACAGACCCGCTCGGTGGAGTTGGTCCGCCATCGCGACGGCTCGGTCGAGATCGTGTGCACGATGCTCGATCACCGCGATCCGCCGGAGGGGCTGGCGAGCCTTCATCGTCAACTCGCCCGACGGTTCGCCTCCACTGGGGTCGCCACGCGTATGACTGGGCGCGCGGTGGACGGAAACGTCCGTTTGCAACTACCTGTCCGGTGAGCTCGCCGTGGCCGTCGCGACCTGACGCTCGCGCCGGGCACGCTCGATCATCCGCATGCGCGACCGCAACTCGTCGCGCTCGCTGTAGCAGCCGCGCAGGAACCTCCTGCCGCTCGTGTCGGTGAGCTCGCCACGAGCGTGTAGAGCGCGGCGGTTGTCGAAGGCCATCACCTCGCCGGGTTCGAGGCGGAAGCGCAGCTGGAGATCGCTGCGATACGTCAGCTCGAACAACCGGCGGTATGCCCTGTAGCAGTCCTCGACCATTTCGAACGGCACGTCGAGCGGGGCGCGCAGCCAGTTGCCGACGCGCATCTCGCGCAGCGATCCGTCGGCGTCGATCACGATCAGCGGCGACGACCAGCGGTAGTCGCTGGTCCGGCTGCGGTTCGCCCACTCGAACGGGACCGTGGTCAGCACCTCGTAGTCGGCGGGGTGGTGCTCGCGGATCAGCTCAGCGATGCGGTACCCGTCGACGAGGATGTTCTCCCCGCCGGCCGTCTCGTTGAGGATGCAATGCAGGAACTGCAGGCCCGGCTGATACTCGCGGGTGGGCAGATCGACGTGGGGCGGCAGCGGCAGCGACGTGTTCGCGTTGCTGATCGGGTTGGATTCGCTCTTCACATCCCACAGCAGTCCGAAGTTCGTCTCGCGGATGATCCCGATCCTGCCGACGAGATCAGCGATCGCATCGACCTCGCACGGCACGTGCTGCACGCGGGAGACCCCGAAACGGTCCAGCGCCCCCAACCATTCGTACAGGGCGTCGTCGTCGACCATGATCGCCCGCCCGTCGAACGTCGGTGGCTCGGGCAGCGACTGCCCGTCCCACGTGATGAGCGTGCGGTTCCGGGCACGGCGCGATGCGTCGTCGTAGGCGTGGCGGCGCAGCCAACCGGGGTGGAACTCCGAGCAGTGCGGAGGATCGTGTGGGTTGCCACCGGATGCCCACAGGACGACGAGCGCACCGGTTGGACCGACGCTGGTGTCGAGGGGATGCAGGTCTGCCGAGGTCGTGACGAGCTCGAACATCTGCTCCTTGGTGCCCTGGTGCACGCACCGCTCGCACGGGCAGTTGTCGCGCAGCCAGACGTGGTGGAAGCGGCTCGTGCGGCCGTCGGACCAGACGACCTCGATCCAGGCCGGTGCAGCCAGCGCCGCAACGAGGGTGTGATCGATCGGATGGCTGTCGAAATCCGGTGTCAGCGCAGTGCTGTCGGCCATCGGTGCTCCCTCGGCTGCGACGCTCCGAGGGCACCGGCAGCAACTCGCCGCCGAGTGTACAGTCTTGCCGACAGACGGAAGATTGCCGTGCAGTGGCGTCATCCGCAGCAGGAGATGACCATGAACTGGGACGTATTCGTGACCTGTGCCATCACGGGCGCCGGCGACACCGCCGCCAAGAGCCCGCATGTGCCCGTCACGCCACAGCAGATCGCCGACTCCGCGATCGCTGCGGCGAAGGCGGGCGCGGCGGTGGTCCACCTGCACGTCCGCAACCCCGAGACCGGTGTCGGCGCACGCGACACGGAGCTCTACGCGGAGGCCGTCGAACGGATCCGCGCGGCAGACGTGGACGTCGTCATCAACCTCACCGCTGGGATGGGCGGCGACCTCGTGCTGGGTAGCGCCGAAGCACCCCTGCCCCCGAACGCGGACGGCACCGACATGGTTGGCGCGACGGAGCGACTGAAGCACGTGCGCGCGATCCTTCCGGAGATCTGCACGCTCGACTGCGGCACGATGAACTTCGCGTCCGGCGGCGACTACATCATGGTCAACACGACCAGCACGCTGAAGGCGATGGCGTCCCAGGTGCAAGCGCTCGGTGTGCGCCCGGAGCTGGAGGTGTTCGACACCGGCCACCTCGTCTTCGTCCGCGAGATGATCCGCGAAGGGCTGCTCGACGATCCGGTGATGATCCAGCTCTGCATGGGCATCGCCTACGGCGCACCCGACGACGTGCAGTCGTTGCTGGCGATGGTCAACCTGCTCCCCCAGGACTGCGTCTTCTCGGCGTTCTCGATCGGACGGATGCAGATCCCCTACGTCGCGATGGCAGCGCTCGCCGGCGGCAACGTCCGCGTCGGACTGGAGGACAACCTCTACCTCGGCCGCGGCCACCTCGCCACGAACGCCGAGCTCGTCGCTCGCGCGGTCGAGATCCTGCATGGCATGAACGCGAGCGTGATGAGCACGCAGGCCGTGCGCGACAAGCTCAAGTTGGTCAAGCGGTGAGCCCGATCCCCGGTCTGCAGCGCGTCGGCCTCCTCGGTGGCGGCGTGATCGGCGGTGGCTGGGCGGCGCGGTTCCTGCTCAATGGTGTCGACGTCCTCCTCTACGACCCGGACCCGGAGGCGCCACGCAAGGTCGGCGAGATCATCGCCGGCGCACGCCGCGCCTACTCGAAGTTGACGATGGCCCCGTGGCCGGCGGAGGGGACGCTCACGTTCGTGTCCACGCCAGAAGCAGCCGTCGTCGGTGTCGACTTCGTCCAGGAGAGCGCACCGGAACGGCTCGACCTGAAGCGCAAGATCCTCGGCGCCGCCAGCGCGGCCGCCGATCCCGGTGTGGTGTTCGGATCGTCGACCTCGGGACTTCTGCCGACGGAGATCCAGCAGGGCATGACCCACCCGGAGCGGCTCGTCGTCGGTCATCCCTTCAACCCGGTCTACATGCTGCCGCTGGTCGAGATCTGCGGCGGCAACGCGACGTCGGAGGCCACCAAGGCGCGAGCGGCCGAGGTGTACAGCTCGATCGGGATGCGGCCGCTGGTGTTGCGCAAGGAGATCGACGGGTTCGTCGCCGATCGCCTGCTGGAAGCGCTGTGGCGCGAGGCGCTGTGGCTGGTCAACGACGGCATCGCCACCACCGAGCAGATCGACGACGCGGTGCGGTTCGGCGCAGGCCTGCGCTGGAGCTTCATGGGCACGTTCCTCGTCTACCGGATCGCCGGCGGCGAGGCCGGCATGCGCCACTTCATGGCCCAGTTCGGACCGTCGCTGAAGTGGCCGTGGACCAAGCTGATGGACGTGCCCGAGCTGGACGATGTGTTGCTCGAGAAGATCGTCGGCCAGTCCGACGATCAGGCCAACGGCGTGGGCATCCGCGAGCTCGAGGCACTCCGCGACGACTGCCTCGTCGCCGTCATGCAGGGCCTGCGCGCGGTCGACGACGGCGCCGGCTACGGCGCCGGCACGGTGCTGGCCCAGTACGAGAAGGCACTGTTCGATCGCGCGGCCGTCCCGGCGGTCGTCGACGACTCGGCGGCGGAAGTCGCGGGTCCGCTGCGCACCCACTCGACACGCATCCCCACCGACTGGGTCGACTACAACGGCCACACCAACGACAGCCGCTATGCACAGCTGTCGTGCGACGCGGCCGACGCGTTCCTGCGTCTCATCGGGATGGACGCCGCCTACCTGCGCGGCGGGCACAGCTGGTTCACCGCGGAGAGCCACATCTCCTACCTCGCCCAATCGAAGGCGGGCGACGCCGTGCACGTCACCACGCAAGTGCTGCACCACGACGCCAAGCGGTTGCACGTGTTCAACCGGATGTACCTCACCGGCCGCGATGGCGCGGACGACACGCTGATGGCAACGGGCGAGCACATGTACCTCCACGTGGACACCGAGATCGGCAAGTCCGTCCCGGCGCCGCAGAACATGCAGGACCGGATCGTCGCGATCGCGGACCGCCAGGCCGGCCTGGACCGCCCGCCCCAAGCCGGTCGGTACGTCGGAGCACCGCGCAGCTGAGTCCGCTTCGGGACTCAGGAGATGACGATCACCGCGTCGCCGGCGGCGAGGAAGTCCCAGATCACCTGTGACTGGTTGGGCAGGACTCGGATGCAACCCGACGACGCTCCGTAGTACGCCGGCGTACCGACCGTGTCGAGCGGCTGGTACGGCGCGCCGGCCGCGTTGCGTGGCACGGCGTGGAAGGCGATGCGCGCGCCCGTGTTCGTCCCGTAGGTGAACGCGACGAAGTTGTCGAGGTAGGAGAAGTGACCACCGAAGCTCGACGTGGTCACCTTGTCCTTCGCGTAGACGTGATACGTGCCAGGCCGTGGCTGGCTGACCGCCGTCGTGATCGGGAACTTGGCATCAGCGGTGCCGTTCGCGCACAGCCACCCGCGCTGGTTGGCGCGGTCGACGATGGCCGCGTGGCCGGTCGCCGGACAGCTCGCCGAACCGTCGGTCGAGCCGGCAACGACGGTGGTGGGAACGCTGGCCTTGGGCGGACTGACCCGAACGGCCACGGCCGTGGCTGCGGCCGGACCCTGCACGACCGTGCTGGTGGCTGTGCTGTCGGTGGGTGCGCCGGCCACCGTCGCGGCGGCGGAGAAGATGCCGGCCACGAGCGGGACGAGCGCGAGCGAGATCAGCGGGACGAACGGGTGACGACGCAAGTCAACGAGCCTACGGCCCGCAGTCAGGGCTCGGGCGGACACCACCCGGTTGCGGCGGCCCAGTCCTCGGCCCCGGCCATGATCACGTCGAACACCGGGTCCTTGACGGCGTAGTAGGCATCGACGTCGTCCGGGAACAACCGGGCCAGGTTGCGCTTGACCTCGCCGTACGCGTCAGCGGCGGCTCGATGGGTGCGCAGGTAATCCCGACACAGGAGGGCGTAGCGGTGGTTGAACCGTCCGGGGACGCGGAAGTGGATGTTCATCCGCCGGCTGCCGTCACCCTGGCCGGCGAACCGCTTCTCCAGCTGCTTGGGTGCGATCGTCATGCCGGGCGGTTCGTGGTCGACGCGGATGTCATCCCGCCAGCTGTACCCACCTCTGCTCATCGCCGTCGCGAGCCGAGCATCGTCCAGCTCGGTGATGCCGATCTGGATGTCGATGACGTCCTTCGCCGCCAGCCCCGGCACCGCCGTGGAGCCGATGTGCTCGATCTCGGCCACGACCACACCGGCGCGCTCGAGGAGCGCGCGGAGGTACGTTGCGATCTCGACGAACTCATCCGCCCACTCGGCGCGAGGCGCGACGATCTCGATCCGAGACATTCGAACGAAGCTAGTGCGCGTGCTCGAGCAGCCAGTCGACCACCGAGGTCGCGGTCATGGCGCCGCCGCCGCGTCAGCCGGTGTGTGCTCGGCGAGGAACGCCTTGATCGTCGCATCGGTCTCCGCCAGGACCTCGTCGTCCTTCCATCGCTCGACGAGTCGCGCATTGGGTGCGAGGTCGACGATCTCGCGCGACACCGCCTGCGGGTGCCACTGGTCGTTGCCCATCATCACCAGCAGCGGGGTCGTGCACGCGGCGACATCGGCTCGGGTGGAGCTGACGAGGAAGTCAGCGCTCCACATGTTGTCGCCGAACGACGACCACGCTGCGGCATCGGCTTCGGGATGCGTCGGCGCGAGGTCGGCCGCCCAACCGTCGTACAGGTCACGCATCACGGCGTGGTCATCGACGATGCCGGCCGGCTGCAGCATCACCGCACAGGTGAACCGCTCGGGTGCAGCGGTGATCAGCGCCATCTCGTACGGACCGCCGATGCACATGCCCAGCAGATGGCAACGCTCGATGCCGAGATGGTCGAGCAGCGCCAGCTGATCGCTCGTGTAGGTGGACCATCCGTCGTTGCCGCTGACCGGTGCGGTGGATGCGCCGGCGTTGCGCTGATCCATCCCAATCACCGAGTACCGATCGGTGAGCCGCACCCGCGGGTTCCAGGGCATTCGGTTCCAGATGTCGTTCGCCGAGTGCATGCCACCCGGCGCGATCGCGAAGACGGGGAACCCGTCGCCTTCGACCATGTAGTCGATCCGTGCGGAGCCGTGTTCGAAGACCGCCATGACGCGATCGTAGGCGACGGGTGGTCAGGCCCGGCGGAGCAGGCGTCCGATGTTCTTGGCGATCAGGAGCAGCGCGAACACCGCGATCGCGAGGAGCACGATCGTGCCCCCGGAGGGCGTGTCGGCGTAGTAGGAGACGAGGACACCCGCCAGCGACACCGTCACGCCGATGCCGATGCCGATCACGAACGTCA
>JAOBWQ010000634.1 GCA_025463425.1 Ilumatobacteraceae bacterium
TGACGGTCAAGCGCGGTGAGGTGCTCGCCCTGCTCGGCCCGAACGGCGGCGGCAAGTCGACCAGCCTCAAGGTGTGCGGCGGCCTGCTCGAAGTGACCACCGGCGACGTCCGCCTGGCAGGTCGTTCGGTCGTCGGCGTCAGCGCCGACAAGCTCGCTCGCCTCGGGTTGTGCACGATCCCCGAAGGACGCGGCGTGTTCCCGAACCTGACGGTCCACGAGAACCTGATGATGTGCACCCACACTGGTGCCAAGCTCGACCAGATCGAGACGATCGCATACGAGCGCTTCCCCCGCCTCGGCGAGCGGCGCAGCCAGCTGGCCGGCACGATGTCGGGCGGTGAGCAGCAGATGCTCGCAATGGCTCGTGCGCTCTCCACCGATCCCGCCGTGCTCCTGCTCGACGAGCTCTCGATGGGGCTCGCCCCGCTGATCGTCGGACGTCTCTACGAGATCGTCGCCTCAGTTGCTCAGTCCGGTGTGTCGGTGCTCGTCGTCGAGCAGTTCGCGCGCACCGTCCTGGGCATCGCCGACCGAGCTGCCATCATGCTCCACGGACGGATCACACGCGTCGGATCACCCGACGAGCTTGCCGAAGAACTTTCATCTGCCTATCTCGGCGGAAAGGGACAGTCATGACAAACAGCGACGACCGCATCACGCAGTTCAAGAGCGAGATCGCGGATCTGCAGGTGAAAACCTCTGGCAAGGCGAGCGCGGAGAAGATCACCAGCATCGTCGGACTCGTGCTGATGGTGGCGTCGATCATCATCGGCATCGGGTCGTACGTGCAAGCCGGTCAGGAGGACAGCACGCTCGATCAGAACGAGCTGATCATCCTCGCCATCGCGTGCGTGTCGATGGCGATCGTCGGCGCGGCGCTCTGGATCCGCAACGCGCTGGTGAAGTTCTGGCGGTTCTGGATGCTGCGCTCGCTGTACGAGGGTCAGGCCCACCTCGACCAGGTCGTCAAGGCGATCACGGACAGCAAGTCCGCCTGAGGCGGATCAACGGTCCAGCTCTGCCGCTCGGCGCACGTCGAGTGGATGCAACCGTCGCGCGCCGCGCACCTGACCCCGGCGCTTGACCGACTCGCGGTCGCGAAGCTTCGTCGGCACGCGCCCCGTCGCGAGCATCTCTCCGATGCGCGTCCGCAGCTTCTTGCCGCGGACCCTGGCGAACCAGCGCACGTCACCGTCGATGCCCAGCCCGACGACGGGGCCCTTGCACAGTCCCTGGCAGGGGACCTCGTGGGCTCGCGAGGTGGCGCCGGCGAGGGTCACGAGCGCGCCGAAGCCCTTGCTACGACTGCACTTCTTGCCGGTGCACACCAGCAGGCCGGATGTCAGGCACGTCGGTCGATCCATGCTCCTCTCATACCCGATCGCGTCGCGCGACAGCCCCCGCGTTCAGCGGCGGATCGGCGCGTCATCGACCTCGGAGAAGTCCGGCTCACGCCGTTCGGCGAACGCCATCAGCGCCTCGATGTTCGCCGGCCCTCCGAGCAGCACCTGAAAGGCAGCGTTCTCCCGCTCGCGGGCCGCGGCGAGATCGGCCTTGAGCGGCTCCATCACCGTTCGCTTGCACTCGACGAGGGAGTTGATCGGCTTCGCGGCGAGGATCGATGCGTGGCGCATCGTCTCGACGATCAGCTCCTCGGGGGCGCACAGCTTGAACGCGAGCCCCATGTCGACGCACTCCTGGCCGGACAACCACTCGCTGCTGAGCAGGGCCCACATCGCGTTCTGGCGGCCGAGCAGCCGGGGGAACGTCGAACTGCTCGCTGCTTCCGGCGCGACGCCGAGCCGTGTGAACGGGCAGCGGACCCGGGCCTCGGTGGAGATGAACACGAGGTCGGCCAGTCCGAGCATGGTCGCGCCGATGCCCAGCGCGAGACCGTTCACTGCGCACAGCAACGGCTTCGGGAAGTCGATCAACTGATCGACCATGCCGGGGAAGCCGTGCACGCCCGTGACGGGGCTGCCGGCGTTGCGCGCGGCCATCTCGCCGAGATCGGTTCCCGAGGAGAACGCCTGACCCGCGCCGGTGATGACCACGACGGCGACGCCGTTGTCGGCAGCGGCCTCGATCAGCGCCTCCGTCGTTGCGTCGTACAGCGCCTCGTTGAATGCGTTGCGGGTCTCGGGCCGGTCGAGGGTGATGACACGGACACGTCCCTCGTCGTCGATGCGGATCATGGTGTGGCTCCTGTGGGGGCGGTGACGAGCTGGAGCTCGACGGTGTGGGCGATGTCGTTCGAGGCGCGGCCGACGTGGATGCGGTACATGCCGGGATCGGCTCGCCATCCGGCGGTCGCATCGGGCGTGGTGCCGAAGAACCCGACCGCAGTGGGTGCGAGCGCACCCTTGTACCGGTTGCCGGGGTCCCAATAGGAGAACGAACGCGCATCGAGGGTGAGGGTGACCGTGGCGGTCTCACCCGGATCGAGCCAGACCTTGGCGAACGCCTTGAGCTCCTTCGGCGGGCGGACAACGGCCGGCGTCGTGGCGCCCACGTACAGCTGGACGACCTCGGCTCCGCGTCGGCTGCCGGTGTTGGCAACGGAGACGTGCACGTCCAGCGTTCCGCCACCGTTCGGGTCGAACGTCGCGTCGACGTGCGGAGGACCGATCGCGAACGTCGTGTAGGAGAGCCCGTGACCGAAGGCGAACGGCACCGCGAGCTTGCGCGCCTCGTACCAGCGATAGCCCATCAGCACGCCCTCGCCGTACCGGATCTGGCCGTGCTCGCCGGGGAAGTTGCCGAACGACGGCGTGTGCTCGATGCAGCTCGGGAACGTTGTCGGAAGCCGCCCAGAGGGTTCGGCATCGCCGAACAGCACGTCGACGAGCGCGTTCGACATCTCCTGGCCGCCGAACCAGACCTGCAGCACGGCCGGTACTTCGCCGGCCCAACCGGTGGTGATCGGTGCGCCGGCGTTGACGACGACGACCGTGTTCGGGTTGGCCCGCGAGACGCGCTCGATCAGCTCTGCCTGCGCGCCGGGCAGGTCCATGCTCGCCCGGTCGTGACCCTCGGTCTCCCAGTCGTTGTTCGTGCCGACGATGACGATCGCCGCATCGGCACCTGCGGCAGCGGCGACCGCGCGCTCCATCTGGTCGCTGCTCGGCACTGCCTTGCAGCCGAGCTGGACGCCCTGCATCCACCCGCGTTGGGTGCTGATGAACTCGACGTCGATCACCGCGGCGACACCGGCGGCGAGCTCGACGGTGGCCACGAGCTCCTGCTTGGCCGTGCCGAAGTAGGCCTCGCCGCGGGGCGTCGGCTCGGCGATGCCGTCGAACACGACCGCGCCGTCGACGAACACCCGCGCCGATCCGAGCTGGAGCAGGCTGAGCAGATGCGGGCCGGACTGGGTCGGGATCAATCGACTCGTCGCCCGGTAGCAGATCGGCCCCGACGGCACGTCCGGCTCGACGCCCGGGAGCAGCAGCAACCGACCACCCGCCATGACCCGCCGCGACACGATCTCGCCGGCGAAGTCCGAACCGCGGTACAGCTCGAGCACGAACCCTGGCTCGCCCGTTCCGTTGTCGAGCTGGTCGGCCGAGATCACCGGCACGGATTTGTCGATGTCGCAGCCCGGCTCGTGGACGATCGTGACGGACGCGCCGAGGCGCTCACGGATCGCGTCGAGCGGCGAGATGCGGTAGTGCGGCCGCACCTCGGCCGAGCCGCCGCCCGTGATCCGGGCCCGCTCGGCGTTCGGCCCGATGACCGCGAGGGTCGCGATCTGTGCGGGGTCGAGGGGCAGCACCGAGCGGCCGCCATCGGCGTCGTTCTTGAGCAACACCATCGACTCGGCGGCGGCGGCGCGGACCAGGGCGCGGTGTTCGGGACGATCGATCCCGATCGGCGCGCGGGGCTCGTCGTCGAGCGCGCCGATCCGATCGAACACCGTCAGCAGCCGATGCACCGCGCCGTCGAGCAACACCTCGTCGACGTCTCCGTCGCGCACGGCCTGCCCGAGCCGGCGTCCGTAGAAGCGCGACGGTCCGGGCATCTCGAGGTCGAGCCCCGCTGCGGCAGCACCGCCGGTGGACCCGCCGGCGAACCAGTCGGTGACGACGAACCCCTCGAATCCCCATTCGTCACGCAGGATCGTCTGCAGCAGCTCGTGGTTCTCCGAGTTGTAGAGGCCGTTGAGCCGGTTGTACGACGTCATGATCCCGAGCGAGCCGCCTTCGCGCACGGCGAGCTCGAAGGGCAGCAGGTACAGCTCGCGGAGCGTGCGCTCGTCGATGACGCTGTCGATGGTCATCCGCTCGAACTCGGCTTCGTTGCCGGCGTAGTGCTTGACGGTGGTGGCGACACCCTGCGACTGCACGCCGCGGATGAACGCCGCGGCCAGCTTGCCGGTCAGGAACGGATCCTCGGAGTACGACTCGAAGTTGCGGCCCGCGAGCGGGGCGCGGTGGAGGTTCACCGTCGGCGCCAGCAACACACGGCACGCCTTCGTGCGGGTCTGGTCGCCGAGCGCCTCGCCGAGGCGGCCGAGGAGATCGGTGTTCCACGTCGCGCCGAGCGCGGCACCGCACGGGATGTTGAGCGTGGCGACCTGCTCGCCTGCCCCTGGGATCTGCGGGCCACGGGCACCAGCCGGGCCATCGCTGACGAACACCTCGGGGATGCCGACCCGCGGCACTGCGGCCGTCGACCACGCGCTGGCCCCCGCCGTCAACGACGCCCGCTCGTCGACCGTCATCGACTCCACCAATGCACCGATGTCGCGATTCACCCAAGACCCCCTGCTCCACGCCCCCGGACCCGGTCAACCTACTCGGGCCGCACGATCCGTCCGTAGAAGAGCCGGCC
>JAOBWQ010000661.1 GCA_025463425.1 Ilumatobacteraceae bacterium
ACCTTGATGACCAACTGCATCGGCGATGGTTTCGTGACCTCGAGCGATTGGACGGCTTGCATGGACTCGTCCAACCGGTTGCTGCTCGAGGCGTTTCTCGCAACCACGCCAGCGGGTGGGCAGGCAAGTGGGCCGGCAGTCGGCCGGCGCATGCCGGAGGTGACGGGCAAGGACACCCGCGGCTACGCCGAAGACCTCGACCAGACCATCGGGCACTGGCTGGTGCTGTCGTTCACCTCATCGACGTGCGGCCCCTGCAGCGCCCAGGAGACAGCCCTGAGCGCCTTCTACGAGCAGCAATCGGCCCTGGCCAATCCTGCGATGCACGCGACGATCGCGCTCGATACGGATGCGGATGTCGCCAAGGGGTTCTACGACAACCTGGATGGCTCTTGGCCGACGATCATCGACAGCGGCGGATCGATCGCCTCGTCGTTCGGTGTCACCAAGATCCCCGAGGTGTGGATCATCGACCCTGCCGGCGTGATCCGCCTCCGCCTCACCGCGACGGTGACGGCCGACCAGCTGTCGGCCTACCTGGACGAGCTCCGAAACCCGTAGCCACACAGAAGAGAGCCCTTGACGAGTGCATATCAAGTATGTACATACTCGATATATGGCAGTGCGCGAGGGGTTGTTGGCGCTCCTTCACGAAGGACCGCGTCACGGGTATCAGCTGAAGACCGAGTTCGAGGCGGCCACCGGCGGCGTCTGGCCGTTGAACGTGGGGCAGGTGTACACAACGCTCGATCGGCTGGAGCGCGATGGGCTCGTCGGCGTATCGGACAATGAGGGGCAAAAGGTCTACTCGATCACCGTCGATGGGGTCTCTGCGCTCGGCGCGTGGTGGGAGGCGGCGCCGGTCGACGAGCCGCCACCCCGCGATGAGTTGATGCTCAAGGTGTTGATGGCCATCGAGCGCAGCACCGAGCGCGGCGACGCGCACGCGATGTCGGTCATCACCCACCAGCGCACCGTGCTTCACTCGATGTTGCAGTCCAAGCGACGGGCGCGCTCCGTAGCGACGACCTCGCTTGCGGCTCGGCTGGTGACCGACGCTCTCGTGGTTCGTGCCGAAGCCGATCTGCGCTGGCTCGATCTGTGCGAGGCGCAGCTCAATGGAACGCCAACACGAAAGGCACGCTCATGAACGATCCGGTGTTGGAGTTGGTCGACGTCGTCAAGACGTTCGGCAAGGGTTCGACCGAAGTTCGCGCGCTCAACGGCGTCGATCTCGCTGTGTCGCCCGCGGAGTTCGTGGCCGTCATGGGTCCGAGCGGCTGTGGAAAGAGCACGCTGCTGCACCTCGCCGGCGGGTTGGAGGACGTCAGTTCCGGTCGCGTCCGAGTCGCCGGGCGCGACATCGGAGACCTGGATCTGGCGTCGCGAGCTGCACTCCGCCGAACCGATGTCGGCTATGTGTTCCAGCGGCTCAACCTCCTGCCGTCGCTGACTGCGCTGGAGAACGTCGCCCTCCCGTTGAAGCTCGAGGGCGTGGGTCGTCGGGAGGCCTCCGCTCGGTCGCTCGACGCCCTGGCCGCGGTCGGTGTGACCGAGCAGCTGTCCCGCTACCCCGACGATTTCTCCGGCGGCCAGCAGCAGCGAATCGCGATCGCGCGGGCCATCGTGGTCGAGCGGGCGTTGATCCTCGCGGACGAGCCGTCAGGTGCGCTCGACACGATGACGGGCGACAGCGTGATCGAACTCCTGAGCTCTCTGCCCGGCCGGTTCGGCACGGCGATCGTGCTGGTCACCCACGAGCCGCGGTTCGCGAGCTGGGCCGACCGGGTCGTGTTCATGCGCGACGGAGTGGTCGTCGACCAGACTGCCTCGACCGTTCCGGTATCGGCCGCCGGAGCAGCGACGTGACGCTGGTGGACGAGCGACCGGAGGTCGACGATCGAACTGTCGAGCGTCGACCGATGCACACTGCTCGCCGGAGCGCAGGGAGCTGGCGGCTCGCGGTCCGTCTGGCCCGGCGCGAGGTGCGAAGGCGTTGGGGGCGGACTGCCATCGTGGTTGCACTCGTCGCCCTGCCGGTCGCTGGCTTGGCGGCCGGCGACATGCTGTATCGGTCGAATCGGGGCGAGTCCGACAACCGGGGTGCGCTCGGCGCTGCGGCGGCCCGACTCGATTTCGGCTTCATTGCGAACGGGCCGATCGACCAAGACTTTGCGACCTCGGTCGCGCCGACGCTGCCTGCGGGCACGAAATCACTCTGGCTGCACGAGAGCGGCCTGCTCCTTCGCCGCTCGGGTTCCGGTGAAGGGCCCGTCAACGTCAACGTGTCCGACGTCGACCTCGACAACCCGCTGACAGCGGGGATGGTGCGGTCGATCTCGGGCCGCGCGCCGCGGGCGGCCGATGAGGTACTGCTCAGCACCAGCGCCGCGCACGACTTCGGTGTGTCGATCGGCGACACCCTGACGTTGGTGAAACCGCCGCAGAGCTTCACCGTCGTGGGACTTGCGGTCCGGCCTGCCGTCGGCGATCCGATCGACTTCGTCACGCCGGGGTTCGACTTCAGCGTGTTGCGCGACGGCTACGTCCGTTCGGCCGTCCTCCTGGGTGGTCAGGCGTGGATCGAACACCCGCAGTTGGCGGCGGCGGCGGTCGCCGATGCCGCGCACCTCCAGTCGGGGAGCGATCCCGGGTTCGATCCGAATGGGGACACCAACCTCGTCAACCTCACTGTCCCGATGAGCTTCGTCACCCCTGTACCTGCCGGCGACCTCGCGGTCGCATGGCTGTACGGCGTGCTGGCGATGTCGGTGCTCGGCGTGATCGTCTCGGCCGCGTTTGCCGTCAGCGGTCCGCGCCAACTCGTGACCGTCGGGCAGCTCAGCGCGCAGGGTGCGAACGCCGCGATGGTGCGCCGCTTCCTGGCGCTGCAGGGCAGTGTCAGCGGCGCCGGCGGTGCGCTGATCGGCCTGGCTGTCGGTCGGTTGACGTACCGGGCGACCGTACGGCTGAGGTACGTCGGCAGTGACGCCGTCAGCGTCCGGGATCTGATCGTGATCGGCGCCACCGCCGTCGTGGTCTCGACGGTCGCTGCATTGGTTCCCAGCCGGTCGCTGGCGCGGATCTCCGTGCTGGCGGCGCTGGGCGGGCGTCGCCCGGTCGGCGGCGTCCCGCGGCCGCTGCTCCCATCGGGGCTCCTCCTCGTCGCGGTGGGCCTCGCCGGGATGGTGGTCTCCGTTGCCTCGCCGGCCCACACGGCCAGCACGCTCGTCGTGGCGAGCCTGGCGGCGATGATGACGCTGGCCGGTGTCTGCTGCCTCTGTCCCCCGATCATCGTCCGAGTTGCCACTCTCGTCAGCCGGCGACGCGGTTCCGCTCGCCTCGCAGCCCGCAGCCTCGTCCGTCATCGGGCGCGGTCATCGGCATTGCTCGCAGCGATCGTTGCCGTCGGCGCAGCCGGCACCGCCCTCGCAACCTATGGCGAGCACCAAGCTGCGCTCGACCGCCGCACGTCGCCCGGGCTCCCGGCCAACGTCGTCGACATGGCTTCGTATCCGACGTCGACCCTCGACGGGAGGGCGGCGGTCGACAGTTCGATCGATCCCGAACTCGCCGACCCGCTGCTGCGCGCCCACGTGGAAGGCATCCTCGGCACGGTGCGTTGGATTCCCACCGAACGCGCGCTGGACGCCGTGGCGTACGTCGCCGGCAACTTCGCCGGCCAGATCGGCGGAACAGCCTCGACCGACGCATTGGTCGACCAGCCCTTCCGGCTCGTCAACGCAGTGGACGGGCTGACCATCGACACCACGGCGCTCGTCGCCTCCGATGATGTGCTCGGCCTTCTCGGCGTCGACGCAGCGGGTCGCGCAGCGTTGATGCAGCGCGGCGCTCTCCTTCTCTACACGGGCAACCGCAGGACTCTGCCGATGGTCGGAGACGGTGGTGGTACGCCGGTCCTCGACGGTGTGGAACCGGCGATCGTGCTCCACGGAGGCGACCCGATCACGATTCCGATGTCTCGCCAGACGGCTCACCTCTTCGCCAGCAACTACTTCCTCGTGACGACCGACCTGGCCAGTTCGCTCGGTCTCGACATCGTCGGCGGCGACACGTATGCCGTGGCCGCGGAACCGATCACCATCCGACAGCGCGATGCGCTCGACGGATCCGACCTCATGGTGCGTTCACGGGAGGCCCAGCAGTTCCGAGACGTCGCCCTGGTCCCGCGCGCTCTGGCGTACGACACTCCCTGGATCCGCGAGGGCAGCAACTCGGGGCTGTATCGCGTCGGGGTCAGCGTTGGCGCCCTGTTCCTCGTGCTCCTGGTGATCTCGTTCGGTCTTGCACTGTGGGCCGCCGAGGGCCGCGACGAGCAGCAGATGCTCCGCTCGGTCGGTGCCTCGCCTCGTGCCCTCGCCGAGTTCACGACCTGGCGCGCTCTCATCCTGACCTCCACGGGCATGGTGATGGCCGTGCCCTTGGGCTACGGCGCGGCGTGGTTGATCGCCACGACCAGCATCCGGTCCAGCGATGCACCGTTCCCATGGATCGTCGCTGGTGCCCTGCTGGTCGGCGTACCGATCGTGGTCTCGGGCATCAGCCTGACGGCGAGCTCGATTGCTCACCGTCGACCTCCGCGATGAACGCGTTCCAGATCGGGTAGTCGCTGCCATCCCAGATCGAGGATCGGAACGCGTGGGCTTCGGCGGCGGTCCAGCCGAGGTGGCGGCGGGCGTAGAGCGAGTAGAACGCGGTGACGCGGAAGTTGGCGGCGCAATGGACGAGCACGCGCGCGTCGGTCAGATCCTCCATCGCCTGCTCGAACGCCTCCAGGTCGGCGACCGTCGGGCTGTCCCACACGACCGGGATGTGCGTGTAGGCCATGCCCAGCGACCGCACGAGCTCGTCCTCGTCCGGCACCGAACGGTGATCGACCGGGGCGAGGTTGATCACGGCGTCGAAGTTCTCCGAGGCAGCGTCGCGCAACTGCTGCTCGGTGGGATGGCCGCCGGTGATCACTCGATCGCTGACCTGGCGGTAGTTGTAGATGTCTTCGGTGCCCATCGCGGCCTCCTTCGCGGCCCGATCCGGACCGCCGGGCATCATCGTGTCACGGGCGCGGGTTCGGGATCGTGGAAGTAACACGTGGGAGCAACGCTGGCGCGCGAGGGCCCTCTGCCGATCGCGTGCGTCACCGAAGGCGATCGGCACGCTCATCCGATTCAGGTCTGGTCGGGTGGGCTGGTGGCGGGTGAGGTGCGGAGGCCAATGCGGGTGCCGTCGCAGCGGTAGGTGATCCAGCCGCCGGGCATGTTGGGGTTGTGTTCGAGGATGAGTCCGAGGCGTTCTTTGGCTTTGTTGTGGTGTCCGCAGAGGACTCCGGCGTTGTCTTGGT
>JAOBWQ010000664.1 GCA_025463425.1 Ilumatobacteraceae bacterium
GCGGGTCCACTGGCCGGCGCAGCAGACCACGGCCTCGCACTCGATCCGACCGTTGCTCGTGACGACGGCCTTGATCACGCCGTCGACGACGTCGATGCCGAGCACCTCGGTGTCCTCGAGGATGGTCGCGCCTGCCATCCGCGCGCCGCGGGCGAGGGCCATCGTGATGTCGCTCGGGTTGGCCTGGCCGTCGGTGGGAAGGAACGCGGCACCGACCACGTCGTCGACCTGCATCAGCGGCCAGAGGTCCTGCGCCTCCTTCGCCGAGAGCAGGTGCATCTCCAGGCCGAACGACTTCGCGGTCGTCGCCTGCCGCTTGACCTCGTTCCAGCGCTCCGCGTTGCAGGCTAAGCGCAGCCCACCGTTCATCTTCCATCCGGTGCCGAGCCCGGTCTCCGCTTCGAGCCGGTTGTACAGATCTACCGAGTACCCGAGCAGCTGGGTGATGTTCGCGCTGGTGCGCAACTGGCCGACGAGGCCTGCGGCGTGGAACGTGGAGCCGGAGGTGAGCTTGTGCCGCTCGATCAGCACCGTGTCGGTCCAACCGAGCTTGGCGAGGTGGTAGGCGGTGGAGCATCCGACGATGCCGCCGCCGATGACGACCGCGCGTGCGTGCGTCGGCGCCTCGTTGCTCACGGACGCGGCCCGAAGATGGGGCCCACCGATCGCGTGCGCTTGATCTCGTACAGGCCGTCGAAGCGGCTGAGGGTGACGAACGCGTCCCACAGCTCGACCGCCTCTGCGCCGGTGGGTGCGGGCGAGAGGACCGGTCCGAAGAAGGTGCTCTTCGCACCGTCGATGACGACGATCGGGATGCCGGCGTCGTCGCCCACGATCGCCCGTCCGGCGTCGGTGCTGGCGATGATCCCGGCGTCGAACGACTCGTCCGTCGCCGCGTCGATCAGCACCGGCGGCAGGTTCGCCATTGCGATGCCCTCGGCGAGGCGGGTCAGGTTGTCGTCGCGGTCGTGGTGGATCAATGTTCCGAACGCCGTGTACAGGCGTCCGACGGCATCGTTGCCGTACTGGTGCCGAGCTGCCTCGATGACCCGCATGCCGGGATGCTGGGCATCGAGCTCGTCACGGATCCGGTCGTAGCCCGGGTTGTCGATGTTGCGGTGGCGGAGGCTGAACGGCAACCACGTGATGTCGAAGTGGCGCTGCTCGGCGACATCGACCACCCATCGGGCCGTGATCCAGGTCCACGGGCACGCTGGGTCGAAGTAGAACTGCACGGGCGACATGCCCGTCGACCGTAGATCAGCGCGACAATCGCCGTTGTGATCGAGATCCCGTCGCCGTGCCTCGTGGTCCTGGTCGGTCCCGCAGGATCCGGCAAGACGACGTGGGCGAATGAGCACCTGCCCGAGCACGTCGTGTCCAGCGACGATCTGCGCCGGCTCGTCGGCGAGGCGGACAACGACCTGCGCGCGTCGGCCGATGCGTTCGCCGTGCTCGACGACGTCGTTGCTCGACGCCTGCGCCGCAAGCTGACGACGGTGATCGACTCGCTCGGGACCGACCCTGCCCGACGCGAGACCTGGCGGCGGATGGCAGCCGACCACGGAGTCGCTTGCATCGCTGTCGTCTTCGACGTGCCCGCCGCGCAGCTGCGCCGGCAGAACGCGGATCGCGCCAAGCGCGTCCCCGACGACGTGATCCGGCGGCAGCTGGCCGAGTGGGCGACCGTCGTTGCGACCGTCCGCGCCGAAGCGTTCGACGCAGTGCACGATGCCGAGGTGGCCGCGCTGGTGCCGCGGTCGATGACGGCGCGCGCGAAGTCCGCAACCGTCGCCGAGGTCGCCGCCGCCGCACCTGACGCGCGCCGGTTGACGTTCGGCCTGCAGCTCCCGCAGTTCACGTGGCCGGGCGGACCGCCCGAGATGGGGGAGCGGCTGCGGTCGATCGCGGTGCGCGCCGAGGCAGCCGGATGCCGATCGCTGTGGGTGATGGACCACTTCCGCCAGATCCCGATGATGGGTCCCGCCTGGGCGGACATGCTCGAGAGCTGGACGACGCTGGCGCACGTGGCCGCCTGCACCAGCACGCTCAGGCTCGGCACGCTCGTCACAGGCATCACCTACCGCAACGTCGCCCACCTCGCCAAGATCGTCGCGACGCTCGACGTGCTGTCGGGCGGCAGGGTCGATTGCGGCATCGGCCTCGGCTGGTTCGAGGACGAGCACCGCGCGTGGGGTTGGTCGTTTCCCGCGCGCCGCGAGCGGTACGCGTTGCTGGAGGACGCACTCCAGCTGCTGCCGCGGATGTGGGGGCCGGGAGGCAAGCCATTCGACGGCGCCGTGCTGCACGTGCCCGACACGTCGTGCTACCCGCGGCCGTTGCAGGCACACGTGCCGATCATGGTCGGCGGGTCGGGCGAACGGCGCACGCTGGCATTGGTCGCTCGCTACGCAGATGCGTGCAACCTGTTCGGCGACCCGGACGTCGTCGCGCACAAGGTGCAGGTGCTGCGCCAGCACTGCGCTCGGTTCGAGCGCGACCCAGCGGAGATCTCGGTGTCGCACCTCTCGACCGTCCTCATCGGCGACGATCCTGCACACGTGCGCGCGCTGGTCGACAGCACGCGGCCGCCGAAGGTCTCCGCGGAGCGGCACACCCGAGCCGTCAACGCCGGCACGGTCGAGCAGCACGTCGCCCGGGTCGCCCGCTACAGCGAGGCCGGCGTCGACCAGATCATCGTCAGCCTCCCCGATGTCGCAGACGACGGAGCGGTCGAACGCCTCGGCCGGCTGATCAGTGCTTGCGCGGGCTGACGGTGCTACCCATCGTAGAAGAACGGGTCGTGGAGGCCCACGAGGGAGCGCTCGCGTGGTGTCGTCGCCCGAGCGACAGCACCCGGTGACAGCTGGTTGACCTCACGGGTGGTGCGGATCCGCTGAGCGATGTCTCGGCGGCCGTAGTGCACCTGCAGGAAGAACCGCCCGCCACCGCCGACTGCCGGCGTGCCGCGATGCCAAGCGTCGGACACGAACAGCGCGACATCGCCGGCGGAGCCGATCAGGCGCACCGGTGGTCTGCCGTCGTAGGTGAGCTCGGGATCGGTGAGGTGGCCCATCGGGGCGAGTCGACCCGAGCGGTTGCTACCCGGCACGACGGCCGTGGGACCGTCGGCCTCGGCGCAGTCACGCAACAGGATGTGCGCGCCGATCGCGAACACCGGGTACGGGATCCGGTCGTCCCAGGCGACGCCCTCGGGGCGAGGCACGTGCGGCCCGGCGTCGCAATGCCACGGCCCGCCGCCGAACTCCGGTGGGTTCAGCCATGCGGTGTTGGCGATCACGTGGCAGTCCTCGCCGAGCAGCGGCTCGATGACGTCGAGGATCGCCTGCTTGCCCACGGCGGCTTGCGACAGCGCGCTGCGGTTGAGCATCTCGTAGCGGAACTCCGCGCGATCGGATCGACCGCGTTCGGGATCACTCGACCCGAAGATCGCGAGGATCTCGTCACCCAGCGCCTGCACCTCGGCCGGGTCGAGGACGTCGCGGAGGAGGGCATAGCCGTCGAGCTGGAGCTGCCGGCTGGCCGGAGGCATCTCGCGATCGAACACGCCCAGGTTCTTGCCGATGCGTCGCACCATCCGCGTGAAGCTAGCTCGTCACTCGACGGTGACGAACCGGGTCGGCAGCGCGGGCTCACCGCGGGACAGCGCGAGTCCCTCCCACGGCAGCGTCCGCAGCGTGTCGCGCAACCGGTCGCGGCTGTCGTCCAACGTCGCCGACCCGGCCGCAGTACGGGTCCCGCCGACGATCAGCGGCACGTCGATCCGGCGCTTGCCGGGATCGGCGGCCAGCATCGCCTCGACGGCGTCGTCGCGGGCTGACGCCGGACCGGCGATGACGACCTCCTCGATCGCCGTGCCGGTCGATCGGTGGGTCCGCAGCGCGACCTTGCCACTGCCGTTGGTGATCTTGGCCTCGGAGCGCTTGGCGACGGCTCGCCCGTCGACCTCGACGAGCTTGTAGACGAGGCCGGCCGTCGGTGCTCCCGAGCCCACCACGACGGCGGTTCCTGCGCCGTAGATGTCGACCGGTGCCGACGTGAGTCCGGCGATCGCGTACTCGTCGAGGTCCCCGCTGACGACGATGCGAGTCGCGGTGTTGCCGAGCGCGTCCAGCTGCGCCCGAGCCTGGTGGGCGAGCACGCCGAGGTCGCCGGAATCGATCCGGATCGCGCCCAGCTCCGGTCCGGCAGCTGCCGCCGCGTTGGCGATGCCCTGGGTGATGTCGTAGGTGTCGACCAACAGCGTGGTTGCCGGCCCGTGCCGTTCGACCTGTGAACGGAACGCCGTCAGTTCGTCGCCGTGCAGCAACGTGAACGCGTGGGCAGCCGTGCCGCCCGTCGGGATGCCGTGCTCGCGTCCGGCGGCCAGGTTCGAAGTCGAGGCGAAGCCGGCGAGGTACGCGGCCCGTGCCGCGGCGATCGCGGCGCGCTCGTGTGTGCGTCGCGAACCCATCTCGATGATCGGGCGTCCTTGGGCCGCAGTCACCATGCGGGCGGCTCCGGCAGCGATCGCTGCGTCGTGGTTCAGGATCGACAGCACCACGGTCTCCAGCACGATCGTCTGGGCAAACGAGCCGCGCACGGTGAGGATCGGCGAGTTGGGGAAGAACACCTCGCCCTCGGGGTAGCCGTCGACGTCGCCCGTGAACCTGTAATCGGCGATGAAGGCGGCGGCCGCCTCGTCGACCACCCCGTTGTCGCACAGCCACTGGAGCTCGTCGCGATCGACGCGGAACGACTCGATCGCGTCGAGCACCCGACCGGTCCCGGCGACCACCCCGTACCGGCGACCTTCGGGTAGGCGACGGGCGAAGACCTCGAACACACAGGTCGCGTCCGCTGTCCCGTCGCGCAGCGCAGCGGACAGCATCGTCATCTCGTACCTGTCGGTCAACATGCCGACTCCCGCGCCCATCGCGACAGTCTGCCGGATGGCGGGACGCGGGGCCCCAGGGCGAGCCAAACTCGCGGGAACCGATTGCGGTGGTCCGGTCGTCAGATGATCACCCCCTCCGCGAAGGACGATCTCCCCATGCCCCGACCACACCCATCACCGTTCGCTCCTCGGCGTTCCCGTCGGCTCGTTCTGGCCACTGCCGCGGTCGTGCTCGGCCTCAGCGCGTGCGGCTCGTCGGCAAAGTCGACCGGTGCCCCGGCCGTCACCGCCGGCGCGACGGCGACGTCCGCTGCTGCCACCGCTACCACCGCGGCCGCAGCCGGCCATCCCGTGATCCACCTCGGTGGGTCGGCGGTTGCGACCACCGCTGGGGGCACGGCCACGCCCGCTGCATCGGGTCCGATGGTCGACTCGAAGATGGCCGTCCGCGACGTGACCTACGTGTTCGACGGTGCCCTCCCGACCCTTGCCGATTCCGGTCCCTCCTGGCAGCTCGCGCCGGGGTTCGTGCCCGACCAGGCACGGCTCGCCGCGATGGCTGCAGCGCTCGGCGTCTCGGGTGACGTGCGCGAGGTCCCGGCCGAACAAGGCGGCGGCTGGGCGTTCGGCCCGGTGGACTACAGCGCGGCGACCTTGACGATCTCGTCCGACGCTCTCGGCAGCTGGTGGTTCAGCCCGGCACCGGACACGAATGCGGCATCGACCTCGAGCTGCGCGTACCCGGGCGTCGAGGTGCCCACCGACTCCGACGCGACGACTGACCCTGCGGCAACTCCCGTCGTGGTCGGTGCCGACGCCGCGGTGCCGCCGTGCACCGAACCGGCACCGCCCGCCGGCGTGCCGAGCGAAGCCGATGCGATCGCGTCGACCAAGCAGTACCTCACCCAGCTCGGCTACGACCCCGCTGCCTACGACTACCAGTTCTCCGGCGACGAGTGGAGTGCCGATGTGACGGCATCGCTGCTGCTCGGCGGGCAACGGAGCCCGATCACGATCTCGATCGCGTATGGCGGTGGCGGAGCGATCTCGTGGGCGTACGGCTCGCTGGCCACCCCCGTCGCCGCCGACACGTTCCCACTCGCCGGACCTCAGGCCGGCCTCGACCGGCTCAACAGCCAAGCACTGGCCTGGCTCGGCATGGGGGCCGGCGCTCCCGGCGGCCCGATCCGCGCCGAGTCCATCGACGGCAGCGCGTCGTCGAGCGGCGGGTTCGTCGCCGAGCCGGACGTGGCGACCGCGCCCGAGGCCGCCGTGCCCCCGGACACCGCCGTACCGCCGGCATCCATGCCGGTCGACACCACGGCGGCAACTCCGGGCACACTCGATGTCAGCGCGATCCCGCAGCCGCCCGACCACTGCGATCCGGCGGCGTGCCCGATGGATGTGCCGGTGACCATCCACCTCGACTCTGTCGTGCTCGACATGACCATGGTCTGGGACGACGGCGGCACTGCGTGGATCCTGCCGGCGTACACCTTCAGCAACGGTGCGCCGGAGGACGGCACCTACACCGTGCTCGCCGTGTCCGATGACTCGATCGACGTGCCCCCGCCCGTCGCCGTGCCCCTGCCCGAGCCGATGCCCGCCGACACCGGCGTCGCCACCACCGCACCGGTCGACACCCCGCCGGTGGCGAGCGCGCCGATCGACACGACCGCGCCGGGGTCGGTGCCGGACATGACGCCGATCGATCAGGCTTCCGTCGAAGCGGCGCTCGTCGGGCTGGACGAGGACGCGGCCACCGCGGCCGC
>JAOBWQ010000128.1 GCA_025463425.1 Ilumatobacteraceae bacterium
CGCGCGGACCTGACGCGGACCTGGGAACGACGAAGGCCCCCTTGCGGGGGCCTTCCAGTGGGGCTACACAGAATCGAACTGTGGACCTCATCCTTATCAGGGATGCGCTCTAACCGACTGAGCTATAGCCCCGTGACTTCTGGGCAACGCACGTTATCGGGGCGGACCGCTCATCCGAAACCGAAAGGATCCTCGGAATCCTCGGTTTCTGGGACGGCCGCGGCGGGCTGGCCGGGGCGTGGGCCGAGCAGCGGTCCGACGAGCAAGCCCTTGCGGCGGCGCAGCAACGGTCCCTTGACCACAGGTGCACGCTCGACGACTTCCTCTTCCAGCACCGTGATCCGGATCCCGCCGACCAGGTCGGTGATCAGGTTGAACAATGTCGCGGTCAGCACGATCATCCCGGTCAAGCCGAGCGCAGCGAACAACCCGGCGATCCAGGCGTTGTGGAACAGCTCACCGCCCTTGAACCGGAACGTGTCCCAACCGAAGGACTCGAAGAACCGCTGCACGTTGTCGATCGTGCCGGTCGTGTAGGCGACGTTCCACAGCAGGACCCCAGCGGTGAGGCACACTCCGTAGAGCACGAGGCTGAAGCACAGCGCGACCTTGAACACGCTCCACGGGTCGACGTGACGCACGACGCGGGTGACCCGCCGCACACGCGGACGGCCGCGGCGACCTCGCTGGGCGAACTGGAGGGTGCGCGCCCGCATCGCATGTGCTGCCGGCCGTCGATCGTCGTCGAGGTCCAGCTCAGGGTCGAGCTCGACGCCGTCGACCGGGTCGAAGAGATCACCGAACGACAACCCGCTCGAGGAGTGGTCGTCGTCGAACACGGCCGGCAACGGCACGACCCGTGGAGCGATCGCAGGAGCGAGCATGCCCGGCCCGGCGAGCAAGCCGGGGTCGAACGGCATCGGAGGACCGACGGGTGGACCGTGGTTGGGTTCGATGACCGGCAGGCCGACGAACGGCGACCGAGCCGTCGGGAGATCGATCACCGGGGGCTCCGACGGCGGCGGCCCGACGGGCGGCGCGACCGGGACGACCTCGACCGGGCCCGTGATCGGTGCCCGCGGCCCCGGCACGTCGTCGAACACCGCCGGCTCCTCGAACAGCGCTGGCTCGTCGAAGAGTGGCGGGTCGGAGGGCTGGGGCTCGGTTGGCTTGGACTCCGCGGGCAGGAGCTTGGCGGTGACGAAGTCGCGCAGCGACCGCTTGGCCTTGGCCGGCTTCTCCCGTTCCACGTCGTAGAGGGTCACCGCCTCCATCGACACCGTCGGCGCACCGACCTCGATGTCGTCGATCAGCGGAGCAGCAGGCGGCGCAACGGGAGGAGCGGCCGGCTGCGCCGAACCGTTGGACGCGTGCCCGTTCGCACCGGCCGACTTGCTCCGGCTCGGGGCGGACTTGCCTGGACCGTTGCGGCCGGACCCACTGCGGCCAGAACCGTTGGAACTCGAACCGTTCCCCGATGAACCGTTTCCGCCGGAGTCCGACGAGATGACATCATTGCCGGCTGAACCGGACTGGCCAGCGGGAGTGGCGGCCGAGTGGCCGTTCCCTGCCGGAGCCCCTGTTCCGTTGCCGTTGCCGTTGTTGCTGCGACTCGACCCATTCGAGCCATTCGACGTCTTGGCCCGTTTGGTCGCCGAGCCAGTCGATGTCGGACGCTTGTTGAGCACGGCCTCACGCGGATCGGGGATGGGCACCGGCTCTTCCTTGAGGCGCTGCGCGGTGGACATCGGCCGATTCGGCCGCGGTCGAGACGACGCAGGTGGTCTCCCCTGAGGTTCGTCCCCCCTGTCGTTCGAGCTCACCGTCAAAGTGTAGAGACAATCAGGTGCCGGATGCTGGCGCGCCGCCCGTCACGGCCCACTCGAGGCGCGGGCAACTGCATGCTCGTCGCCGACCGAGACGTCGACGGTGACCACGAACCCATCGCCCTCGGTGCCCCGCTCGAAGCCCTGCAACGCCGCACCGTTCCGTCCCGCCGCCGCACTGGCAGCGAGCTCACCACCCGCTACCCCGGCGAGCGCCGCAGCGTCTGCTGCCGTCTGCGCCAGCGCGCGCTGGGTGAGGTGGCGAGACACCCTCACGATCCCGACGGCCGCCCCGCCGATCAGGGCGATCGAGATCAGCACCAGCCCGATCGCTTGACCCGCGTCGTTGCCACATCGTCGTCGTCTTCGGACCACGCCACACCTCCATCAGTCGGGCGTCGATGACGCCGTGCCTCGGAGGCGGAGCAATCCTGTTGGGGATGCCATGCCGGGGAGCTCCGCGATCCCCGGCACTCTCCCGTGTGACTACTCGTCGGTGTCCGAGGCGAGGATCAGCGCCACCGAGGCGACCGTCTGGCCGTCGTCGAGGCTCATCACCCGCACGCCGGTGGCGTCACGACCCTGGGAGCTGATGTCGCGGACGTTCATCCGGATCATCACGCCACCGCTGGAGACCGCGACGATGTCGTCGTCGAGGCCGACCATGAATGCCGCGACGACCTTGCCCTTGCGGCCGGTCAGTTTGATGCCGATGACGCCCTGCCCACCACGGCCCTGACGGTTGAACCGCTCCAGCTGGGTGCGCTTGCCGTACCCGCTCTCGGTGATCATCAAGATCGCGGTGTCGTCACGGGCGACGTCGACGCTGACGAGCTCGTCGCCGGGCTTCATCTTCATCCCGCGCACGCCGCCGGCGGACCTGCCCATCGGGCGAACTTCGTCCTCGCTGAACCGGATGGTCGTGCCACCGCGGCCGACCATGAAGATGTCGTCGCTGCCGCTGGTCTCGATGACCCGGACGAGCTCGTCGTCGTCACGCAGGTTGATCGCGATCAGCCCATCGCGACGGCTGGAGTCGTACTCGTTGAACGCGGTCTTCTTGACCGTGCCCTTCTTCGTCGCGAAGAACAGGTAGCGCTCACTGGCGAAGTCGCGGGTGTCGATGATCGCCTGGATCGTCTCGCCGGCCTGCAGCGGCAACAGGTTGACGATCGGCATGCCCTTCGCCGTGCGCTCGCGCTCGGGAATCTCCAGTGCACGCAGTCGGTAGACCTTGCCGCGGTTGGAGAAGAACAGCAGGAACGCATGCGACGAGGTGAAGATCACGTGGCGAACGAGATCGTCGGTCTTCAGCTTGGCGCCGGCGACGCCGCGGCCACCACGGCCCTGGGTCTTGAAGTTCGCGGCCGGAACGGCTTTGACGTACTGGGCCTCGGTCATCACGATCACGAGCTCGGTGTCATCGACGAGGTCTTCGATGCTCATCTCGCCGGTGTCGAGCGTGATCGCGCACTTGCGTGGTGTCGCGAACTCTTCCTTGATGGCCAGCATCTCGGTCTTGATCACGCCACGCAGTTGCTCGGGGTTGTCGAGGATGCTCTGCAGCTCGACGATGCGCTCCTGCAGTTCGCCGAGCTCGCGTTCGAGGTCGATCCGGCTGAGGCGGGTCAGCTGGCGGAGCTGCATCTCGAGGATGTCCTGGGCCTGGATCTCGCTGAACTCGAACGGCGCGGCCATCAGCCCGTCGCGAGCAGCGGCGGTGTCATCGCTGGCGCGGATCAG
>JAOBWQ010000077.1 GCA_025463425.1 Ilumatobacteraceae bacterium
CAGGCGATGGTCAAGGCCAGGTGGGCGCAGATCTATCCGCAGCTGCTCACCACCGATGCGTTCTTGGCCAACCAGCAATCGCTCATCGCCGCCTCCGCGAACGCGAACTTCGCCAAGTGGAACATCAACCAGCGCCTCGAGACGGTTCAGGTCATCAAGGGCAGCTGGACGACCGAGAGCACGTATCTGCGCACCTGGCTCCAGCAGCGCATCGCCTGGATGAACAGCCAGCTCAGCTGACTCCGGCCGACGACCGGACCGGCCCACGGCGCCCCAAACCACATCGCTGGTAACTTCGCCGCATGGGTCGAACGGTCATCGTCACGGGAGCGGCATCGGGCATGGGGGCAGCAACCGCACGGCTGTTCGCGGCAGAGGGTGATCATGTGATCGTCGTCGACCGCGACGGCCCTGGCGCCGAGCGGATCGCGGCCGAGCTCGGCGGCACTGCCGTCGTCGGCGACGTCACCGACTCCGCGTTCTGTGACTCCGCCGTTGCCGACGCGGTTGCGGCCCACGGCAAGCTCGACGTCTTGGTCAACGCGGCCGGCACCATCGTGCGCGCCGACGCCGACGGCACCAGCGACGCAGACTTCCTGCGCGTGATGAACGTCAACGTGACCGGCACCTTCTACCTGTGCCGGGCAGCGATCCGCGCGATGAAGGAGACCGGTGGCGGCGCCATCGTCAACTTCGGCTCGATGTGGGGCGACGCCGGCGGCAAGGGCCATGTGGCCTACTGCGCCAGCAAGGGGGCGATCCACAACATGACCCGCGCCCTCGCGCTCGACCACGCCCGCGACGGCATCCGCGTCAACGGCGTCTGCCCGGGTGAGGTCGACACGCCGATGCTGCGCGGCGCCGGACGCGCCGCGCCCGTCAGCGACGAGTACCTCAACGACATGGCCGACCGAGTCGTACCGATGGGCCGCCTGGCCCAGCCGGAGGAGATCGGACGCGTCGTGGTGTTCCTCGCCTCATCCGCTGCCAGCTACATGACCGGATCGCTCGTGCCCGTCGATGCCGGCGTCACGGCCGGCTGAGGCGCACGTGACCTACCGCAAGCTCGGCCGGACCGGGGTCCTCGTCTCTCCGCTCGTGCTCGGCACGGACAACATCGCCAACCCGACACCCCGGGACGAGAGCATCCGCATGATCCACGCGGCGATCGACGGTGGGATCAACATGATTGACACCTCGAACAGCTACGCCGCCGGCGAGTCGGAGCGGATCATCGGCGAGGCGTTGAGGATGAACGGCCGCCGCGACGACGTCCTGATCGCGACCAAGGTCCACTACCCCACCGGCGAGGGACCGAACGACCGCGGCAACTCTCGGCTGCACATCATCCGCGCGTGCGAGGAGTCGTTGCAACGGCTCGGCGTCGATCACATCGACCTCTATCAGACACACCGTCCCGATCTCGACACGCCGCTGGAGGAGACCCTCGGCGCGCTCGACGACCTCGTCCGCTCCGGCAAGGTGCGCTACATCGGCAGCACGACGGCGCCGGCGTGGCACGTCGTCGAGGCGCTGATGACGAGCGAGCTGCGCGGCTTGGCAAAGTTCGTCAGCGAGCAGTCGCCGTACAACCTCCTCGACCGGCGCCTCGAGAACGAGATGCTGCCGGCGACCCAGCGTCACGGTCTGGCCGTGTTCGCGTGGTCACCGATGGCGATGGGCGTGCTCGCCGGCCGCTATCCGGACCCGGGTCCGGACGACGCGCAGACCGCGCCGGAGGGCTCGCGCGTCGCCAACCGCGGCGGCATCTACGCCGAGCGCGTCACACCCGCCGGCGTGCGCGTCGGCAACCGCTTCGCGCAGATGGCACGCGACAACGGGTTCGAGCCGGCTCAGTTGGCGATCTGCTTCGTGAAGGACCAGCCCGGCATCACGGCACCGATCATCGGCCCGAAGTCCGTCGCCCAGTTGGAGAACCTGCTCCCCGTGATCGGCATGACGCTGCCCCCGGAGGTGCAGGAGTTCTGCGACGAGCTCGTGGTGCCCGGCAGCGTCGTGGCCAGCTTCTTCAACTCGGCACCGTGGATGCGCTGGAAGCACCTCTGAGCAGATATATGGTTGCGAAATGAGCACGCCTCCGCCACCGCCCGGGTACAACCCACCACCGCCGGGTTACGGCGCACAGCAACCCGGATACGGCGGCCCGCCCCCCGCATATCAGGCGCCGCCACCGGGGTACCAGGCACCTCCGGCCGGTTACCAGCCGTACCAGCAGGCACCGCAGCGGCAGTACGCCGGCATCGGCGCTCGCTTGGGCGCACGTCTGCTCGATGGGTTGATCGGGATCATCTTCGCGATCCCGGCGTTCATCGCGTTCTTCGCGGTGCCGAAGCACTACCAGGACTGCACCATCAACGGTGAGGACAGCGTGTGCAAGGTGCCCACCGGCGCCGGTTGGGGCATCATCATCCTGCTCGGTGTCATCGGCGGGCTCACCTACTTCGTCATCTACGTCAAGAAGGTCGGCACCAGTCAGAGCTGGGGCCAGAAGGCATGCAGCATCCGCGTCGTCGACAAGGACAGCGGTGCCCAGATCGGCACCGGCCGCTCGGTCGGCCGCTTCTTCGCCCAGTACCTCTCCGGTGCGGTGTGCTACCTCGGCTACCTGTGGGCGCTGTGGGACAAGGACAAGCAGACCTGGCACGACAAGATCGTCGGCTCGGTCGTCGTCAAAGCCTGACGTCTCGATCCTCGATCGGCATCCGTCGACGGGAGTCGATGAACGCTGTGTGACACGCCGCAAGGCCCTCGATGCCGGTCGAGGCGACCCTGTTAACGTCGGCCGCGGTCATCCAGCGCAGGGGGCACAGAGTGGCAGAGGCATCGATCTCCGTACGGGGGTTGTGGAAGGTCTACGGACCCAAGGCGACCCGCATCGTGGGGTCCCCCGACGCTGACCTGCCGCGCGCCGAGCTCGAAGCGCGCACGGGATGCGTCGTCGCGATGCGCGACATCGACATCGAGGTCGCGCCGGGCGAGGTGTTCGTCGTGATGGGCCTGTCCGGCAGCGGCAAGTCGACGCTCGTGCGCTGCTTGACGCGCCTGATCGAGCCCACCGCGGGCACGGTGAAGATCGGCGACATCGACGTCACCACCGCGGATCGCGATCAACTGCTCGAGATCCGTCGCCATCACGTGAGCATGGTCTTCCAGCACTTCGGCCTCCTGCCGCACCGCACGTTGATCGACAACGTCGCGTTCGGGCTGGAGGTGCAGAAGGTCGACAAGCGCGCCCGCCGCACCAAGGCCGAGGAGGTCCTCGAACTGGTCGGACTCGGCGGGCTCGGCAACCGCAAGCCCGATCAGCTCAGCGGCGGCATGCAGCAGCGCGTCGGGTTGGCCCGCGCCCTGGCCACCGACCCGGAGATCCTCCTGTTCGACGAGCCCTTCTCCGCACTCGATCCGCTGATCCGCCGGGACATGCAGGACGAAGTGATCCGCCTCCGCCGCGAGGTCAACAAGACGATGGTGTTCATCACCCACGACCTGTCCGAGGCCTTGCGGCTCGGCGACCGGATCGCGATCATGCGCGACGGCCGCTTCGTGCAAGTCGGCACGCCGGAGGAAGTGGTCGGCAACCCCGCCGACGACTACGTCAGCAACTTCGTCCGCGACGTGCCACGCAGTCACGTCGTCGCGGTGGGCTCGGTGATGAAGCCACCGGTCTATGGCGACTACGCCGGCACCGTGCCGACCACCACCAAGGTCCGGGATGTCGTCGGCC
>JAOBWQ010000156.1 GCA_025463425.1 Ilumatobacteraceae bacterium
CACGCCCGGCGATCGCACGATCACCAAGTCGACGCAGACGTCACCGACGGTGACCAAGCTGTCGATCGCAGTCGTCGTGCCGGTCGCTGCCACATCTCCTGACGAGGCAGCTGCCGAAGCCGCTGCCGCTGCCGCCGCGACCAGCGCCACCGCGACCACGGTTGCCGGCGCCACCGCGACCACGACGGCGGCCACGACGACACCGACCACCACCCTCGCCACCTCCACCGTCGACAGCGCGATGCTGAGCCGCCTCATCGGTTCGGCTGCCGGCATCGATGCCACCCGGGGCGACACGATCGAGGTCGCCATCGTCCCGGCGGTCGCCACCGACTCCGGTGCGCTGATCACGGCCGACTCGCTCCAGCCCGCCACTCCTCCCGTCAAGCCACTCACGACGGTGTACGCCGAAGCGGCCGGCGGCGGTGCGGTCGCCATGCTCCTCCTCGTGATGATGATGCGCCGTCGCCGCAAGAAGAAGGAGAAGCTGCAGGCGCTGATCAACGGCGACGCTGCGGGTCGCAAGGGCAAGAAGAAGGGCTCGAAGAAGGACGGCACAGCTGATCCGACGGAGGTCATGCCGGTGGTCACCGGCCGGACGACACCCGTCGCCGACACCGATCCGGACCGCGTGGCCGTCGACGAGATCAAGGGCGATCTCGAGAAGATGCTCAACGAGAGCCCTGAGTCACTCGCTGCTCTGCTCAGCTCCTGGATGGCGAAATGAGTCGCCGACGCAATGGCGGCTCGACCGTCATCGAGCGCTCGGACGAGGCGGAAGCCGCGCCGGCGCAGAAGCCGACCTCACACCTGCTCGACGGCGGGTTCCCCGGAGCACGCAGCGTTGCCATCGTCGTCGCCTCGCTCGGCAACGAGCTCGGCGCGAAGGTGCTCAGCCACTTCTCGGTTCCCGAAGTCGAGGCCATCGTCCGCGAAGTGAAGGACATGCCCCGCATCCCGATGAGCGAGGTCAAGGACCTCGTCGGTCGGCTGCGCGACGAGGCTGTTGCCCAGTCGTTCGCGATCGCCGGCGGCATCGACAAGGCCCGCGAACTGCTGCGCCGCAGCCATGGCGCCAACGCCGACGCGATCCTCGAGCAGATCATGGCCGCGTCGTCGAGCGTGCCGTTCCAGTTCCTCCGCGGACGCCGCACCGAACAGATCGTCACCTACCTCCTGCCCGAGCACCCTCAGGTCATCGCGCTCGTCCTGGCCCACCTGCCCGTGGCCACGTCCGCGCAGGTCATCGAGGGTCTCCCGGCCGACCTCCGCGCCGACGTCGCAACCCGGTACGCGAAGATGGACTCCACCGATCCCGAGGTTGTCGCCGAGGTCGAGCTCGCGCTCCTCCGCCGCGTCGGCGCCGGCACCAGCAACGAGCCGACGCACTCGCGCGGCGGCATCAAGCCCCTCGCCCAGCTGCTCAACAACGTCGCCAGAGACACCGAGAAGGTGGTGCTCGGCGAGCTCGATCGCTCGGACCCGGCACTCGCCAGCGCAGTGCGCGACCTGATGTTCGTGTTCGAGGACATCGCCGGCCTCGACGACCGCAGCCTGCAAGAGGTCTTGCGCATCGCCGACACCCGCACCATCGCGCTGGCGCTCAAGGACGCTGCGCTCCCAGTGCGCGAGAAGATCGAGGGCAACCTGTCCAAGCGAGCCGCAGAGGACGTCGCCGAGTACGGGTCGACCCTCGGCATGGTGCGTCGCTCCGACGTCGAAGCCGCCCAGCAAGAGGTCGTGCGCGGCGCCCGCAAGCTGGAGGAGGAAGGCAAGATCGTGCTGATGCGCAGCGGCGGTGGCGGCGGTGGCGGCGGAGAGTTCATCTCGTGACGCGAGTGCTCCAGCGTCCGTCCTTCGACGACGCCCCGATCGACGTCCCGGCCCCACCGTCGTGGGACTCGTCGGCGCTCGCCGCGTACGAGCTCGGCTATGCGCGCGGCTCGACGGCCGGACGCGACTCCGGGCGGCTCGACCTGTTGATCATCGAGGGCCACGTCGATCGCTGCATGGCGGCGGTCGCGGAAGCGGCAGACGCGATGTCGCGTCGAGTGCTGGAGGTCGCCGAGCTGTTCGTCACCACGACCCTCAGGCACGTCCCCGAAGCGCGGACCGCCGGGTTGCTGGTCCGCCTCGGTGAGGTGCTCGCCTCGTTCGACCCCGGCACGATCACCCTCACCGTGCACCCCGATGACGCCGAGATCGCCGCTGACTGCATCGCCCGCCGGCCGCCGAACGGTCAGAACATCACGGTCCTCTCCGACCGCAGGCTGTCCCCCGGCGAGTTCCGTCTGAACAGCGACTGGGCCCAGGCCGAGGGCACGTTCGATCGCTACATCGCCGCAGCGCGCGAAGCGCTCGAGCTGCACCTGTCGGCGGACCCTCGGTGACCGGCCCGACCGGGCAGGGTGCCGCGAACCCGACCAGCACCGCGACGAGCCCGACCCAGATTGGCAGCCCGTCCCGTCCCACGACGGTGTCGTGGACGTCCCCACGCGACCGCGCGTCGAAGTGGGCGGCAGGCGGCGACACCCAACCAGCCGATGACCATGCTCACCCCGACGGCACCGATCCGCACGATGTGGAGCCGGGCGGCCTGCCGATCGCACTCCCGATCCGGGGCACCGTCGCGGTGATCCGCGGCATGGAGGTCGGCGTGCGGGGCATCCGCCTGCCGATGGGCACCGCAGTCTCCGTCGACGCGATGGGTGGCACCCTCGACGCCGAAGTCGTCGCGGCCAGCGACGGCGAGGTCCGCCTCGCGATGCTCGGCGAGCCGCTCGGCCTGGCGTGCGGCGACATGGCCCGTCCGACGCTGGCCAGTGGACAACCGATGGGCAGCGGGGTGCTCGGCCGCGTCGTCGACGCGCTCGGTCACCCGATCGACGGCAAGGGCCCGGTCAACGCGGCCCGCGGCCTGATCGATCGACCCGTTCCACCAGCACTGACCCGCCGCCG
>JAOBWQ010000204.1 GCA_025463425.1 Ilumatobacteraceae bacterium
ATCGCGGCGCGGACGGTGTCGGCGAAGACCAGGATGCCGTCGGCGTTCGGGTGCACGCCGTCGTGGGTGAGGATGCTCTCCTTCGACTTCGTCACGGCCTGATACCACTCGCCCACCGTCGCGTGTCCGCGCTTTCTCAGCGAGGCGCGCATCAGCAGGTTGAAGCGCTCGCACGCGGCGAGCTGATCGTTGCGGTAGGTGCTGACCCACACCAATGGAGCCGTCGACGGGATGGCGCCGAGCATGTCGTCGATCAGACCCTGATAGTCGGAGTCGTCGGCGTAGAGCCCGTCGTCGTTGGTGCCGAGCGCGATCACCCACATCTGCGGGACGGGGTTCGATGCGGCGATGAACTTGACGATCTCGAGTCCGGGCGTCGGCTTGGTGCCGACTTCGATGCGACGACCGGGCTCGGCGTTGACCGTGACGCTGGTGAAGCCGACGTCCTTCAACACGGCTTCGATGGTGTCCTTCGACAGCGCCGTGATGCTGTCGCCGACCATCGCGATCGAGGGTGGCACGTTCTCACGCGGTGGGTTGCGTGGGGTCTCCACCGCCGCTGCGTCGGCGCCACTCGGGGGGATCGTGCCGATCGGCGCGGTGCGCGGCACCGAGCTCGCGTCCGAGGTGGATGAGCACGCGGCCACCGCCGTCGCCATTGCCCCGAGGAGGAGGGTTCGCCGATCGATCAACACCGGGACAGTCTGGAACACCCGTCGCCCGGATGGCGCGCACTCGGTCGTGACGCATGACCGGTGGCGGCCGCCGCGCCGTTCGCTCTGATCGCCCGCCGTCAGTCGTCGAGGTGTTGGATGCGCATCGAGATCCGCCGGTGATCAGCCAGTCGCTCGTCGAGGTCCGTGCTCTGCAGTTGCCCGTCGCGCACCAGGAACTTGCCATTGGCGATCGTGTCGCGCGCTGAAGTCGGTCCGCAGCGCAGCCACGCCTCGATCGGATCGGCGAGGGCACCGGCGAACGTCGGCCCGGTGAGTGACCACACCGCGACATCGCCCGTGGCGCCGACGGCGAGCGCCCCGATCTCGCCGACCCGGCCCAGGCACCCGGCACCGCCAACTGTTGCGATCTCCAACGACATGCGCGCGTCGGCAGCGTCCGCGCCGTTGCGCAGCTTGGCGAGCAGCATTGCCTGGCGAGCCTCCAGCCACAGCGAGCCGGCGTCCGCCGACGACGATCCGTCGACGCCGAGGCCAACATGCATGCCAGCGGCGCGCATGTCGACAACGGGCGCCAGGCCGGAGGCGAGGATCAGGTTGCTGCTGGGGCAGTGCGCAGCGGCGACTCCGGCCGCGCCCATCCGGTGCACCTCGTCGTGGCTCGGCATCACGCAGTGCGCCACCCAGGTCCGGTCGGTGCACCACCCGGTGCGCTCCAGGTACTCGGTGGGCGTGCAGCCGTAGGTGGCGAGCGAGAAGTCGTGGTCCTCGCTGTTCTCGGCGAAGTGGGTGTGGAGGCGCACATCGAGACGCTCTGCCAGCTCCGCAGCGCGCACCATCAGTTGCTCGGTGACGGTGAACGGTGAGCACGGCGCGATCGCGATCCGCAGCATGGCCCCGTGTGAGCGGTCGTGGTGGCGAAGCACCGCCGCTTCGCTCTGGGCCAGGATCTCGTCGTCGTCCTGGACCACGCTGTCGGGCGGAAGGCCACCGTCCTTCTCCGACAGCGACATCGACCCCCGCGTCGGATGGAAGCGGATCCCGAGGTCCTTCGCAGCGGTGATCTCCGCCCCGAGCAGATCGCCGGCGCCCCGCGGATGCAGGTAGAGGTGGTCGGTCGACGTCGTGCAGCCGCTGAGCGCGAGCTCGGCCAGCGCGATCCACGCGGACGTGAACACGGCTTCCTCGTCGATCGCCGACCACAGGGGATACAGGCTCTGCAGCCAACCGAACAGGGGCGCCTTCGTCATCGGCGGGTAGGCCCGGGTCAGGTTCTGGAACATGTGGTGATGGGTGTTGATCAGCCCTGGGGTGACGAGGCAGTCGGTGGCATCGAGGATCTCTGCGGCTGCCGGTTGCGGATCGGTCGAGCCACCCACTCCGCTGATCAGGCCGCTCGTGATCGCCACCCACCCACCGGCCAGCTCGCGGCGACCGGCATCGACGGTCGCGACGAGACGGGCGTTGCGGATCAAGAGATCGGCAACCGGTGTTGGGGGGTTGCTCACGACATCACGCTCACGATGTGATTCTCACATCAGCGAGTCGATGATCTCACCGGCTTGGGTCACCGTTGTCAGAGGGTTCACGAAGCAGAAACGCAGGACCGTCTCGCCGTTCCATGCAGTCGGTACGACGAAGGCTTCGCCCGCCTGGAGCGCCGCATCGCTCCACGTCTGGTAGTCGGCCGCCGTCCAGCCGAGTCGGCGGAACAGCACGATCGACAGCTCGGGATCCATCAGCAGCTCGACGTGCGGAGCGGCGCGGATCAGCTCGGCTGTGGCCCGGGTGACGGCCATCGTGGTGTCGACCGCTGTCGCGTACTCGTCGGTGCCGTAGGTGGCCAGGCTGAACCAGAACGGCAGCCCTCGTGCCCGCCGGCTGAGGTGGTGGGCGTAGTCGCTGGGGTTCCACTCGCCGACGGGATCGTCGTGGAGCACATCGAGGTACTCGGCGTGCTGGGTGTGCGCGGCTCGGGCGATCTCAGGATGCCGATAGAGCAGCGCGCAGCAATCGAAGGGCGCGAACAGCCACTTGTGCGGATCGACGATGAAGCTGTCGCAACGCTCGATGCCGGCGAACCGAGGGCGCACCGTCGGCGAACAGAGCGCGGCGGCGCCGTACGCGCCGTCGACATGGAACCAGACGCCGAGCTGCTGCGCGATCGACCCGGCGCCGTCGAGGTCGTCGATGACACCGGCGTTGGTGGTGCCCGCGGTCGCCACGATCGCGAAGACCCGGTCGCGGTCCTCCGCCGACAGCGAGTCCACGGTCGCGCGCAGCGCATCGGTGTGCATTCGACCACGGTCGTCGGCCGGAGCCTTGATGATGTCGGCATCCATCGCCCTCGCGGCGGAGGCGATCGAGGAGTGCGACCCTGTCGATGCGATGATCAGCCCGCGCACCC
>JAOBWQ010000208.1 GCA_025463425.1 Ilumatobacteraceae bacterium
GAGGCGATCGCCGCCGACGCGATCCCGGAACCGATCTCAGCCGCGTCGACTGCGGCACCTTCCTCGGCGGCTCCATCGGCGAAGCCGCCTCGACGACGCTCACCGAAGAAGGGCGCTCAGGTCGAGATCCCCGACGAACCGGTCACGGCCGCAGCGCGGCGTCGTCGCGCTCCACGCGCCCAACCAGCCATCGCCGACGCGGCGCCGGTCGAGCCGCCACCCGCTGAGCCGATCGCGCCGGCACCGGCGAAAGCTGCTGCGAAGCGTGCGCCGCGACCGTCGGCGCGGGCCGCCAAGAGCCAGCCGGTCGCCACCCCGGAACCGGCACCGGTGACGGCGCCTGCCGTCACGGCTGCTCCGGCGAAGACCCCTCGCCGCCGACCCGCAAAGAAGGCAGCAGGGCCGGCATGAGGATCGCGACGTGGAACGTCAACTCGCTGAAGGCTCGCCTCGGGCGGGTCGAGGAATGGCTCGCCGACGTGCAGCCCGACGTGCTCTGCATGCAGGAGACCAAGCTGGCCGACGACGCCTTCCCGGCGTTGACCTTCCAGGCGCTCGGTTACGAGACGGCGCACCACGGTCAGGGGCAGTGGAACGGGGTCGCGATCCTGTCCAAGGTCGGTCTCACCGACGTCGTCGCGAACTTCGCCGATGGTCAGGCACCTGATGCCGAGGCCCGGCTGATCACCGCGACGTGCGGCGGGGTCCGGGTCACTTCGGTCTACGTGCCCAACGGTCGGGCACTCGACCAGGACCACTACCAGTACAAGCTGGCCTGGCTGGAGCGTCTGCAGGCGCACGTGTCGATGAACTCGACGCCGAGTGATCCGGTGATCGTCACCGGCGACTTCAACATCGCGCCCGACGACCGCGACGTCTACGACCCGAAGAAGTTCGTCGGCGCGACCCACGTCAGTCCGCCGGAGCGCGACGCGCTCAGCCGCCTGTGTGGCTGGGGGATGACCGACGTGTTCCGCCACTTCCACGACGAGGACAAGGTCTACTCGTGGTGGGACTACCGTGCCGGCGACTTCCACATGGGCCGCGGCCTGCGCATCGACCTCATCCTCGCCACCCAGCCGGTGCTCGACCGCAGCCGGTTCTGCATCGTCGATCGCAACGCGCGCAAGGGCACCTCGCCGAGTGACCATGCCCCGGTGCTGGTCGACCTGGAGCCGATGTGACCGCCGCCGACCCATCCGGGCTCCCGCGCGATCATCCGCTGGCGGGCGAGCACGGCCCGGCGAACATGCGTGAGGCGATCAACGAACGCGTCGCGAGCCATGTCGTCGTCACTGGTGCTCGTGCCGATCTGGCCGACGCGACGCGCACGATCATCGACGAGCTGATGCGCAGCACGGCCGACGACGCCGAGTTCGTGCAGGCCGCCGGGCTCGTGGTGCAAGCCGCCGAACTGCTGCGTGAGCAGGCCCACGGACGCACGTACCAAGGTGTCGCCGAGGCCTCACTCTCCGACGGTGCGCAGAAGTTCATCGACTTCAGCCCCTTCATCGGCGTGCTCAACCCACTCGCCCCACCGCTCAGTGTCCGCTTCGAGGACGACAAGACGGTGATCGGCACGTGCACCTACGGCGCCGCCTATGAGGGCCCGCCGGGATGCTTGCACGGCGGTTTCATCGCTGCCGGGTTCGACGAGATCCTCGGCTTCGCCCAGGCCTATTCCGGACGGCCCGGCATGACCGGCAACCTGAACATCTCCTACAGGTCGCCGACACCGCTGTTCCGCGAGGTCACGTTCGTCGGCCGGCTCGACCGCGTCGACGGCCGCAAGATCTTCGCCAGTGCCACCCTCAGCGACGGGGACCGGCTGTGTGCGCAGGCCGAAGGGTTGTTCATCTCGATGAAGCCGGCGGTGTTCGACCGACTGATGCAGACGCGCGGGAACCTGGCCGGGGGTCCGTCGGACGCGCCTCCGACGGCGGCTCCAACGCCCGACTGAGCGCCGCCAGCAAGCGCGGCGCGATCCGTGCCGCGGCGAGTGGCCCGAGCCCGGTGAGCGCTGCGACGCCTTCAATGGTGGTGGGCCGCGCCTGCGCCACGGCGCGCAGCGATTCGTCGGAGCAGATGGTGCTCGGGTCGACCTGCGCCGCCCGCGCCGCCACCGATCGCCACGCCACGAGCGCGACGAAGATCGGATCGGGCAGAGCGCGCGGTCGGCGGGGCATCGGCGGCGGAGCCGGAGCGTCGGCCGCACCGGCCTCGGCGATGCCGGCGATGAGCGGCGATGGTCGAGAGAGACGGTCCTTGCGCCGCGCCGCCCAGGACACGACGAGCCCCTCGCGAGCTCGGGTGCAGGCGACGTAGAGCAGTCGTGCTTCCTCGTCGCGCTGTGCAGGAGTGATCGCCGAGGTGTGCGGCACCAGCCCGTACTCCGCACCGATGACGAACACGCGCTGCCACTCGCGGCCCTTGGAGGCGTGAAAGGTGAGGAGGTCGACGGCGTCGTCGGGCTCCGGTTCGTCCAGATCGTCGAACGGCGAGTGGAGCTCCACCCAGGCACGGAAGGTGATGCCCGGTGACTGGGCAAGATAGCGGTCGGCGGCCTCCGCGACGCGGGTGCGGATCGCGCCGGGTGCGCCCTCGGCCATCACGGCCTCGATCCAGTCCCCGAGCTCGGTCGCGCCGCGCTTGCCGGTTGCCTCACGGATCGCGTTGCCGAGCTGGCGTTCGTTGCCGGCCCGGCCTTGCAGGTTGATCGGCACGCCCGCCGTGGTCAGCGCGTCGCCGACTGCGTTGAGCTGCGCGACGGTGCGGGCCAGCACGGCGCAGCTGCGCCACGACTGGTTCGATGCGACGACATCACGGACGAGGCGGCTGATGCCCGCGTTCTCGGCGTCGTCGTTGGCGAACTCGGCGACGCGCACGTCGGGGCCGTCACGGGTGACCGCAATCGAGTCGTCGGACTGGTCGGCGTGCTCCAGGACGGTGCGTGCCGCGTTGATGATCTGTGGCGTGCACCGGTAGTTGCGCTGCAGGCGGACGATGGTGACGCCTGGATAGATGTCCTCGACGTTGTTCATGATCGCCGGGTCGGCGCCGTTGAAGCCGAAGATGGCCTGCCGAGGATCGCCCACGATGCAGAGGTCGGGGCGTCCGTCGCGGATCGATTCGAGCACCGCGTGCTGGAGCGGGTTGAGGTCCTGCCCCTCGTCGACGAAGAGGTGGCGGTATCGCCAGCGCACGCCGTCGGCCCAGAGCCGGTCCGTGCGCATGAAGTACACGGTCTGCTCCAGCAGGTCGTCGAAGTCGACCACCCCCCGCCGCCGCTTCACGGTGGCATAGGCCTCGGCGACCGCACTCAACTGGGCGCTGGTGAGGTTGGTACGCCGACCGGCCCGTTTGGCTGCCACTGCGTATTCGGCGTACGGCACCCTGCGGGCACGGCTCCAGTCGATCTCGCCCATAGTCACGAATGGGTCGACGGCGAACGGCACGGCGCGCACGGCTTCGTCGAGCAGGCGCATGCGATCGTTGACGATGTTCAGCGTCGGCTGGCCGTTGTCGGCCGCGCGTTGGCGGAGCAGGCGCAGCGCGATCGCATGGAACGTGCCGGCCTCGATCCGGTCGCGCAGGCCGGTTCGGCGCAGCCGACGTTGCAGCTCGCTGGCAGCCTGGGCGGTGAACGTGAGTGCCAGCACATGCTGCGCGTGCACGTCCGGATCGATGGCGACGCGGTGCGCGATCCGCCTGGTCAGCACCGTCGTCTTGCCGGATCCCGGGGCGGCGATGATCGCCAACGGGCCACCGACCACGGTGACGGCTTCGCGCTGGTCGGGGTCCAACCCGATGAGCAACGCGTCGACGTCCACGTGGGAACGCTACGTCGCGGATTCGCGATCGCGCGCCGCGTATAGTGGCGCGCATGCCATACCCGAAGAAGCTGCTCAACGCCGACGAGACGGTCGCCCTCGACCTCCACCCGCACTGGTGGTTCTTCTCCGAGGCCGCCGGCGCGTTGATCCTCAGCATCATCGCCGGGATCGCCGTGCTGGTCCTGGTCGACAGCGACAGCAGCGCGCGCAAGCCGTTGCTGATCGTGGTCCTCGTGGCGGTCGTGCTCTCGGCCATCTGGCTGTTCCGGCGCTACTCGAAGTGGGTCACCACCAACTTCGTGATCACCAACGACCGGATCATCTTCCGCCAGGGCGTGATCGCGAAGAGCGGCATCGAGATCCCGCTCGACCGCGTCAACAACGTCAACTTCCACCAGAGCATCTTCGAGCGCATGCTCGGCGCAGGCGACCTCCTGATCGAGTCCGGTGGCGAGGACGGCCAGCAGCGCTTCACCGACGTGCGGAAGCCGCAGAACGTGCAGAACCTGATCCACTCCCAGGTCGAGGCGAAGAACCGTCAGCGTGGCGCCTATGCCGCCCCTGTCGTCACCGCGGCGCCCTTGGACGTGGCCGGTCAGTTGGAGAAGCTCGAAGGTCTGCTGCAGCGCGGGTCGTTGTCACAGGAGGAGTTCGACGCACAGAAGGCTCGGCTGCTCGGCGGCTGAGCGATCGCGTCAGGCGATCTCGGTCGAGCCGTAGCCGACGAACCGACCGTCGTCACGCAGCACCTCGCGCACCCGGCGAACCGCAGCGCGGTCGATCGGGCCGTAGATGTGCGGGAACTGGTCCGCAAGCGGCCGGCTCGGCGTGTCGCCGCCGATGTGCGCTGGGGCCTCCCAGATGCACGCGCTGGTGAGGTCGGAAACCTCGACATCGAGCACGACGAAGTCGCCGGTGACCGTTCGGTAGAACGCGTTGGCCACCCCGAGCAGCACCTGCTCGTCATCGGTGCAGTGGATGAAGCCCTCGGTCGCCAGCGACGGGTTGATGACCGGTTCTTCGGGCACCAGCCGATCCCACTCGGCACGTGGCATCAGGTGGAGGACGGTCGTCATGGCCGAACTCTACCGACCGACCTCGTTGAACGAATCGGCGATCGCTCCATCGACAGCGTGGACGATCCACGCCGAGGGATCGGTGACGGCACCACGTTCGGCGATGGCGACGATGCAGCCGCCGAAGCCGCCTCCGGTCATCCTCGCTCCGTGCACGCCTGGCACCGCGGTGAGCGACGCGACCGCGGCGTCCATCGCCGACGTGCTCGTTTCGAAGTCGTCGCGCAGGCTGGCGTGTGACTCGGTCATCAACCGCCCAGCCGCGACGCGGTCGTCGAGCCGAAGCGCATCGGCGAAGTCGCGCACGCGCTGGTTCTCGGTGATCACGTGGCGGGCGCGTCGATGGAGCACGTCATCCTTCAGTTGGTCGACCGCTGCCATGTCGGCTTCGCGCAGTGGGCCGATCGCCTGCGCGGCCAGTGCGCACTGCGCGACGCGATCGACGTACTCACTGCCGATCAGGGTGCGATGGGCGACGAAGCGGACGACGACATCGAGGTCCGGTGGCAAGGGCACACCAACGGTCTGCAGCGAGGTGCAGTCGATCAGCAGCGCGTGACCGGCGCGACCCGCCGCGATGCAGAGCTGGTCCATGATCCCGCAGGGCACTCCACTGGCCCGGTGCTCGGCGCGCCTGCAGAGCTCGGCCAGCGCCGGCGCGTCGCCCTCGAAGCCGAGCGCGAGCGCTGCGGCGACCTCCAACGCGGCGCTGCTCGACAGCCCGGCGCCGATCGGGATGTCCGTGGTGATCGTCGCGCGCACGGCCCGCGTGCTGTCGCCGATCTCGGCAGCGACGGCCGCGACGTACCGGGCCCACGCGGGCTCGGTCGACGCAGGGTCGGTGACCGGCAGCGTGATCCGGGCAGGATCCGACTCCGCCGTCGACATCAGGTCGAGCACATCACCGTGCTCCTCGCCGTCGATCACGGTCCACCGATCGATCGTCATCGGCATCACCAGCCCACCGGAGTGATCGGTGTGGTCACCGATCAGGTTGACCCGCCCCGGTGCGCGGTACCGAACCCGGCGGCTCAAGGCGCGGAGAGCTGCAGTGCGATGCTCAGTCGCTCGATCGCCTCGAGATCGAACGGCGCACGGAGCGCGATGTTGATCTGGTCCGCACCCGCTGCGACGTACTCGCCGATCTTTTCGAGCACCTGATCGTCCGATCCGGTGAGGCACCCGCCGCGGGCGAGGTCGGCGAGTTCGCCGAACTGCGCCTGGAGGCTCTCCTCGGTCCACGCCAGGGCGACGTTGACGGCGCGCGTGATCTCGTGCGGATCGCGTCCGACCGTGTCGCAGTGCTGGTCGAGCACGTCGCACTTGCGGGCGAACGTCTTCGGCGACACGAACGGCACGTTCCAACCGTCGGCGTGTCGGGCCGCGATCTTCAGGGTCCGCTTCTCGCCGGCCCCACCGATCCAGATCGGGATGTGGGCCTGGACCGGGCGCGGTTCGTTCCGAGCATCGACGAGGCTGAAGTGGGCTCCGGTGAAGGTGGTGACCTCTTCGTGGAGCAGGCCGCGCAGGATCTGCACGCCCTCCTCGAGCTGATCGAGGCGGGTCTTCGCGTCGGGGTACGGGATGCCGTAGGCGTTGTACTCGACCTCGGCCCAACCGGCGCCGAGACCCATCTCGGCGCGTCCGCCGGACAGGTGATCGATCGCGGTGATCGCCTTCGCCAGCACGGCCGGATGCCGGTAGCCGATCGAGTAGACGAGCGATCCGATCCGCACCCGGGAGGTCTCGACGGCGAGCGCTGCATGGAGCGCGACGGCCTCCAGGCACTCGGCGTCGTCGGGCTTGCCGGTGGCGCCGTAGAAGTGGTCCCAGATCGAGATCCACCCGTAGCCCAGCGATTCGATCGTGCGCCAGGAGCGGCGCAGCTCGTCGGTGCCGATGTGCTGCAGACCGGTGTGAACGCCGAAGACCGTCATGGCGCCAAACCGTACCGCTCGCTGTTCGGGCCGTCCATGTTGACCTGCGTGGCGTGCTCCCACGAGACTCGGGGACCATTCCCAGGGGAGACGAGTCCACATGTCAGGTCCACTCAGCGGTTACCGGATCATCGAGATCGCCGGCATCGGTCCCGGCCCGTTCGCGGCGATGATGCTCAGCGACATGGGTGCAGAGGTCATCCGCGTCGAGCGCACCCAGGCCGTGCGCGAAGGCGGCGGCGCGAACTGGGATGTCCTCCAGCGCAATCGCCGAAGCATCGCGATCGACCTCAAGTCCGAGGCTGGTCGCAACACGCTGCTGTCGCTCATCGAGCACAGCGATGCGCTGATCGAAGGGTTTCGTCCCGGTGTCATGGAGCGCCTCGGCCTGTCGCCCGAGGTCTGCCTGGAGCGCAACCCGAAGCTGGTGTTCGGGCGGATGACCGGTTGGGGCCAGGAAGGTCCCTATGCGAGCTCTGCCGGCCACGACATCAACTACATCTCGCTCGCCGGCTCGCTGGCCCACTTCGCTCGCGTGGGCGAGGCGCCGGTGCCTCCGTTGAACATGGTCGGCGACTTCGGTGGCGGCGGCATGTACCTCGCTTTCGGCGTGGTCTGCGCCTTGCTGGAAGCCCAGCGCAGCGGCAGCGGCCAGGTCGTCGACGCCGCGATGGTCGACGGCGCGGCGAGCCTGATGAGCATGTTCTGGGCGTTCAGGTCGATGGGTGTGTTCGACGAGAACGCGCCTGGCACGAACCTGCTGGACACCGGCGCCCACTTCTATGACGTCTACGAGTGCAGCGACGGGAAGTACATCTCGTTGGGATCGATCGAGCCGCAGTTCTACGCGCAGCTGCTCCAGGTCACCGGGCTCGACACCGATCCGGAGTTCCTGCAGCAGAACGACCACAAGCTCTGGCCGCACCTCAAGGAACGCCTCACCGAGCTGTTCCGGTCCAAGACCCGCGCCGAGTGGTGCGAGCTGATGGAGCACACCGACATCTGCTTCGCTCCGGTGCTGACGATGAGCGAGGCCGCCGCCCACCCACACAACGTGCAACGCGAGACCTTCGTCGACTTCGAGGGCATCGTGCAACCCGCACCTGCGCCTCGCTTCAGTCGCACCAAGCCGTTGATCACACTGCCGCCGTCGCGGCCGGGCCAGCACACGCGCGAGGTGCTCGGCGATTGGGGATTCGACCCGACGGTGATTGACTCGTTGTTCGAAGCGGGTGCGGTCAAGTAACCGGTCCGTGGCCGCCATCGATCACCGGTGGCGGGAACCAACCCCCCAAGGAGCCGCTGTGGGAACCCTCGTTGCTTTCCATGCGCACCCCGACGACGAGTGCATCGGCACGGGCGGCAGCATCGCTCGTGCATCGGCAGAAGGTCACCGAGTCGTGCTCGTGCTCGCCACCAACGGCGACTTCGGCGAGGTGCCCGAAGATCTGGCCGAGGGGGAGACACTCGTCGATCGGCGCCGAACCGAGGTGCTCCGTTCGGCCGAAGTCCTGGGTGTGCACCGGGTCGCATGGCTCGGCTACAAGGACAGCGGGATGACCGGGTGGGAGCAGAACGCCGACCCGGACGCGTTCCACCAGGCCGATGTGGAGTTCGCAGCTGAACGCCTCGCCGCGATCCTGCGTGAGGAATCGGCCGACGTGCTCACCACCTACGACTGGCACGGCAACTACGGCCATCCCGACCACATCAAGGTCCATGTCGTCGGAAACCGCGCAGCCGAACTGGCCGGCACCGCCGCCGTGTACGAGATGACGGTCAACCGAGACGCGATCGTGCGCCAGATGCGCACCGCGCGTGCAGCCGGTGACGAAGCATTCGGTGGCGAGGAGTTCGATCCCACCGGTCCCGCCGACGATGGCAACCCGATGGGCATGCCTGAGGACGAGATCACCCACCAGGTCGACGTGCGCGAGTACGCCGAGATCAAGCGGGCCAGCATGCGCTGCCACAGCAGCCAGATCACCGACACCAGCTTCTTCCTGCAGATGCCCCCGGAGATGTTCGCCGAGGCGTTCGGCACCGAGTGGTTCATCAAGCACGGTGCCGAGCCGGGTCCTCGCGTCGGTTGGCTGTTCGAGTGACCCGTCTGTACCTCGTGCGTCACGGGCGCGCCGCCGCCGGGTGGGACACCCATCCGGACCCCGGTCTCGACTCGCTGGGTGCGCACCAGGCCGAACAGATGGCCGATCGACTCGCCCCGTTCGGCCCCCTCGATCTGATCAGCAGCCCACTCCAGCGCTGCCGCGAGACAGCTGCTGTGCTCGGCGCGCGCTGGAGCGTCGAGGCCCGCATCGAGCCGCTGGTCGCGGAGATCCCCTCACCGGAGGGCATCCCGATGGGGGAGCGGGTCGCTTGGCTGCGCGCCGCGATGGCCGGCACGTGGACCGCGCTCGGCCCGCGCTACACCGCGTTTCGGGACGGTGTCGCCGGATGCCTCCTGTCGTTGCCGCACGACACCGTCATCGCCAGCCACTTCGTGGCGATCAATGCCGCGATCGGTGCGGCAGTCGGCGACGACGCAGTGGTGATCCGCAGCCTCGACAACTGCTCGATCACCGTCATCGATGTGGTCGACGGGGCACTCCACCTTGTCGAGGGCGGGCACGAGGCCGACACGCTCATCCGATGATCGTCCGCCGCCCGCACCCGTCGGTGACACCGGTGCGATGGGTCGATCCGGCAGACTCTTCGCCATGAGCCGCCGCATGTTGGTCACGGTCATCGCCGGGGCGGTGCTGTCGCTGCTGGCCGCGTCGTGCAGCAACTCGCGGGCCAACTCCGGCGCCACGACGATGTACACCACGACGACCGCAGTCGCCACCACCACGACGATCCCGGTCACCACCGTGTCCTCGACGACGCCACCCACCCCGGTGCCGACGACCACCACTGCTGCGCTGCCGACCACGACGACAGCGACGCTGCCTCCGACGACCACCACGGAGCCGCCGACCACCACGACGGAACCGCCCGGTGCCGCACTCCCGTTGCGCGCCGACGGGGTCGGTGACGCGACGTTCGGCAACGACCCGGACGAAGTGATCAGCTACTTGAGCGGCATCTTCGGCACCCCCACCGCGGACACCGGTTGGGTCGGCGGCGTCGAGGTCGGGTGCAAGGGCACCTCGGCACGGGTCGTGTTCTGGAACGACCTGCGCCTCACCTTCGGCGACGAATCGAACGTCGCCTCCGGCCGTCGGCACTTCTTCGCCTGGCGCTATGGGCCGCCCTTCGGCACCTCGATCAACCCGGCCGGGATGACGACAGCCGTCGGGTTGACGATCGGTGCGCCGATCGACGAGGTGCTCAAGGACTACCCGGGCGCGCAGGTGATCACCGACGACACCGTCGCGACGCCGACCGCTGAGCTGGCCGACGGGCTGACGGCGTTCCTCACCGACACCGGCCCGCGTGGGTCCGTCACGACTCTGCTCGGCGGACAGAACTGCACCTCGGACTGAATGCCGGTGGGTAGGCTGCGACGACAGGCTCCAGCCGGGTCCGACACGATGATCGAGGTGACGCGATGAAGAAGATGCTGCCGGTCGCCGAGCTGGCTCGCGACGAGCGCTTCCAGCACGTTCGGATCGAAGAGACGGTGTTCGACCCGCGCAACGCCCACCCGGCTGCGCAGACCAACGGCCTCGCGCCGACGGCCCGCAACGCCAGCGACAACGCGCGCGGCTTGATGCACGGCATCTTCGTCGGCGAGATCCAGGCGCTCGAGGGCGCGGGTCGCACGTGCTTCGACTTCGAGACCGGCGACGAGCGCGAGCAGGCGCCGTTCGCGATGAAGCTCGACATGGCCCGGCAGTGCTGGGACGAAGCCCGCCACGTGGAGATCAGCTGCAAGCTCAGCGAGCACATGGGCAGCGAGATCGGTGAGTTCGCCGAGCAGACGATGCTCTACGAGGCGGCATGCAACGCTGACCCCGTGCTCCGGTTGACGGGGGTCAACAGGGCCTTGGAGGGTCTTGCCATCGACGTGTTCACGACGATGAAGAACTTCGGCACCGAGCTCACCGATCCCGTGCTCGAGTTCTGCGAGGACTGGATGCTGGCCGATGAGGTCACCCACGTGAAGATGGGCAGCGATTGGCTGCGCAAGCTCACCGTCAACGATCCGCAGCGGCTGAAGGACGCGCTCGAGTTCCAGCGCGCCGTCGACAAGCTGTTCAGCTTCGGCGGCTTCCGGGGCGAGGACGCGGAGAGCCCGGTGCACCTGGCCCGCAACTTCCGTCGTCTCGCGGGCTTCGACGACGCAGAGATCGCCGATCTCGTCGACATCGCCGCCCAGGCCTACGCCGAGGCACAGGCCAAGTCACACGCCGCCGCTGCTGCGGTCAGCA
>JAOBWQ010000221.1 GCA_025463425.1 Ilumatobacteraceae bacterium
CCGTAGGCGCCGAGCTCCTTGGCCAGCATGCGCGCGGCGATCGTCAGCGCACCCTTCGATGTCGCGTAGCCGGACTGGGTGGGGATCGGCTTCTTCTGGATCATCGAGTTGACGAACACGATCGATCCCTTGCCGGCGGCGCGCATGTGCGGCACGCACTGCTGGGTCAACTGCAGCGTGCCGAACACGGTGATGTCGAACGACGCCTTCCACGTGTCCAGATCGGCGTCCTCGAACATCGTGAACGGCGGCGGCAGGTAGGCGCTGTTGATCAGGCAGTCGATCCTGCCGAACTCGGCCATCGTCGCATCGACCAACCGCTGGGTCTGGGTGGAGTCGGAGATGTCGGTCGGCACGACGAGCGTGCGCACGTCCGGGAAGCGCTCGGCGATCTCGCCGGCCACCTCGTCGAGCTTCGACTTCGTCCGTGCCGCCAGCACCACGTGGGCACCCTCGCGAGCGAAGACGTACGCGAGCTCTTGACCCAGCCCCGGACCGATCCCCGAGATGATCGCCACCTTGTTGTCCAACATCATCGGCGTTCTCCCCGTGCCATCGCGCCACCCGGCGCGCCAGCCGTCGAGTAGATCAGCGCGGGCACGAGGCGGACGAACCGGACAGGTCCGGCCCGGGGCCTACAGCCCTTCGTCGTCGGTGGCGTCGGCGATGTCGTCGCGGTGGAGGTAGGTCTGGCCTTCGCTGCAATCGGCGGCCAGCGGGCACCAGCGGCACGGCGCGCCCGGGCTCTTCGTCGGCGGGCGGCCCTCGACGCGAAGCTCGATCAGGGCGTGGACGCCGTCGAGCGTGCGCCGCAGCGTGGAGCGCAGCATGTTCTCGGTGACGTCTTCGACGATCGGCGGCGCGGCGTCGAGGTAGAAGCTGGCCAACTTGAGCGGGGGCACCTGCCGGTACAGCGTCTCGACGATGGCGTAGAAGCGCAGGTCCTCACGATGGCGGGGCACCACTCGACCGGTCTTGAAGTCGACGATGAGCTTGCGGCTCTCGCGCTCGAACGGCTTGCCCATCGTCAGGTCGGCGCGGCCGCGCAGCAGGATCTGCCCGTCGACCGGCCACTGCGTGCTCGATTCGGTGACCGGGCGCGAGCGTGGGTCGAGCGGCGGGAAGCACTCCATGAACTTGGTGACGTGGTCGCTGCACATCGCGCGCAGGTCGGCGAGGTCGCCCTGGCCCAGCGTCTCCAGCCACGGCGAGAGGCCCTTCTCCTCGTTGAGCAGCCGGGCGATCGCTTCGTCGACCAGTTCGGCCGGTGCCGCCTCGCCGCGCCAGTTGATCAACAGCTGGATCGCCCGGTGGGAGACCTGGCCGCGCGCTCGGCTCGGCGTCCACTCGAACTCGTCGGGCGCGAGGAACTGGGTCTCGCACCCGAACACCCCGGCGAGGGTGTGCTTGGTGACGAACACCTGGTTGCCGTCGAGCCGATCACCGAAGTGGGCGAACGCCTCGTTGGCCTCCTCGCGCAGCTCGGCGACGAGCTCGGCCGAGAAGACGAGCGGCTCGGTGGTGCGGCGGATGAGGTCGAGCGTCGATTCCTGCGCGGGCGTGAGCCGGCTGGTGGGGGCCGACGAGTCGCTCACCGCTGCAGACTACCGACGGCCTGTCACACCGGCTGGTGACCGTGGGCGAGCGATGCCGCCGTCAGCCGAGCGATTCCTGTTCGACACCGAAGTAGTCCTCATACCGACGGGTGCGCAGGCGGAGGGCTTCGCAATCGAGCCCGGTCGCCGAGAACGCGTATCGGTGCACGCCGTGCTTGTCCGCCGGGTTCTCGGCCAGGAACGCACGCATCGCCTGCTCGGCCTCGGTTGTGAACGGCATCCCGATCCCGTCGTACAGCTGGGCCAGCGCGGCGAACGGATCGCCCATCAGCGCGCGGAACGGGAGATCGACGGCTTGCGACGGTGGCACGGTGCCGTCCTGGCGCGCGGTGACGGACTGGTCGTTGCCATCGATCAGGTACTCGCTCCACTCCGCAGCGGTCTCCTGCAACGTGGTCGCACCCGACGCCATTCGCTGCAGATGCTCGGTCAGCGACGCCGCCGAGGCGATCACCTTCAGCGGATCGCGATGGGTGTGCACGATCGTCGCGTCCGGGTACTCGGCGAACAGCGCGCCGAGGCACCACTGGTGCGCCGGGGTCTTCAGCACCCAGCGCTCGCCGGGATGGCGCCACTGCAGCAGCTGCAGGAAGCGGCGGTGGTAGGCGAAGCCGGGCGCCATGTCGCACTCGTCGATCAGCCAGCGCATGTACGTCGGCAGACGGAATGCGGTGGGGTAGAGCATCGTGCGGAAGCTGCCGCCCATGATGGCGACATCCTCCTGGGCCCGCTGCGGGCCCGACGGGTGGATCGCCTGGAAGCCGGGGTTGAGCACCTCGCTCATCGCCTGCGCGGCGGCCGACTCGGCGATGCGCGGATCGGTGCCGTAGGTCGCTGTCTCCGGTGGGGGATTGGGCGAGGCGACCTCCCACGTCAGCGGCGCGCGGAAACGTGGGTCCTGGGCGAGGAGGTCGAACAGGATCGTCGTCCCGGTGCGCGGCTGACCGAGGATCACGACGGGCGCGTTGACCGGCGCGGCGCCGATCTCCGGGTGC
>JAOBWQ010000235.1 GCA_025463425.1 Ilumatobacteraceae bacterium
GCCAACGGCACCTCGAACGGTGTGCTCGGCACGGTCCTGTCCGTCGCCAAGGGCCCGGCGGGCGTGAGCGGGTTCTCGGATTCGTCGACCGTCGGCATCAGTGCCGGCGTCCGCGCGAAGTCCACAGCGGGTCCGTCGATCCAGCTCGTGCCGGTGGCGCCGGGCGCCCCGACCACGGGTGCCTGGTCGATCGGCGCCATCCAGCCGGACACCACCGGCCGCCTGTTCTACTGCACCGTGAGCGGCAATCCGGGAACGTGGGTCGAGCTGACCGACGTCACGACCCCTGTCGTCGCGCTGCACATCATCGATCCGGTGCGAGCGTTCGACTCGCGGAGCCCGGCGCCGAGCCAGGGCAAGCTGTCATCGGGCAACAACAAGGTCGTCAGCATCAAAGACGCCCGTGACGCTGCGACCGGTGGGGTGCAGTTGGCCGATGTCGTTCCCGTCGGCGCCGTCGCCATCGTCGGCAACCTGACGGTGACCAACACCGTCGGTGCCGGGTTCCTGGCCGTCGTGCCCGGTGACGCCACCAAAGCGGCCGGATCGTCGATCAACTGGTTCGGCAGCGACCAGAACCTCGCCAACGGGTTCACCGTCAAGATCGCTGCGGATCGCACCGTGAAGGTGTTCTGCGGCGGCGGCAATGCCACCGACTTCATCATCGACGTCAGCGGGTACTACATCTAGATCGAGCGGCCGACCTCCTGCCGAGGCGGCAGCATCACTCGACGTGCGAGTACCTGGCGACCAGCGTGAAGTAGTCGGCGTTCGATTCGGTGGCGTCGAGCGCGATCGACCCACCCGCCTCGTCGAAGATCTGCTCGATGACCAAACCCGCGGCCGCCACCGTCGCGCGGAGGTCGGTGAGCGTGGTGAAGTGCACGAACGGTGCGAAGTCGTGGACGGCGAGGGCACCGACGGCCCACGTGCCGTGGTCCTCGGCGAGCGGCTTGGCCTGACGCCAGTTGCGAACGCTGCGCGGCAACGACAGTGGCCGGTAGACGCGCCGAGCCGCCGTTGTGGCGAGGGCGCGCATCGAGCGGGGTTGACCCGGGCGGTGCAGCTGGAACGGGCTCTCGCCGTAGGACATCCCGTTGCGGTTGAGCGAGGAGAAGACGATCCGGCCGCTCGGTGTCAGCACGCGCGCGAACTCGCGCAGCACGACCAGACGATCGTCGTGGGTGACGGTGTCGATGCCGTTGTTGCTGAACACGACGAGGCCGAAGGTGCCGGACTCGAAGCGGCTCAGATCGCGAGCGTCGCCGAGTGCGACGTCGACGCCGGGATGGCAGCGGCGAAAGCCTTCGACCATGTTCGGCGCGTAGTCGATGGCGGAGTACTCGGCGCTCAGCAGGCGCAGCAGGGGCGCCAGCCGGCCGGTTCCGGCGCCGACGTCCAGCACCGGTGCACCGCGCATCGCTTCGGCCGCGACCTGGATCGCGAGCTCCTCGCCGAGGTCGAGGAAACGCGCGTCCTGGCCGTAGTTGCGCTCATAGCCGCCCGACACTCGACGGTGGTCGAACACCTCGACATTGCGTTCCATGAGTTGCATCTCGGGTCCCCTCCGCGACGACTGTTCGTCGATGTCCATGATGCCCGGGTGGTTCTGCCGCGTCCCGCAGATGGCGGCAAGAACACGTCAAGATCGCGGCCCGGCGACGATCGGACCTGCATCTGCGCGTTCGGCAGGTCACCCACTGTGGTCGGCTCCCGATGCTCCAGGGCCGCGGATACAGTGAGCCGATCATGAAGATGATCCGCCGCGCGATCCTGGCCCTGTCGGCCGCCGCGACGGTTGCCGGCGTGTTGCGGCTCCGTGGTCAAGGCGGCGTGCCTCCTCAGACCGGCGGGTGGCGCGAACTGTCGACCCGGCCCCGGTGACGGTCCGCGTGGCCCCCACGCCGGATGGCACCTCGCCGAACGCCCCGATCGTCGCAGTCGTCGGCGCTGGTGTGACCGGGTCTCGCGTCGCCGGCAACCTGGCTGCCCTCGCATCGATCCGTGTGGCCGTGGTGGACACGCGCGAGGACATCGCCGAGACCGTCGCGCGCAGCATCGACGGCATCGCGATCGACCTCGATCACGCCCAGGTCGCCGACCTCGTCGTGCTGGCCCTCCCGGCCCCGCATTCAGCGCTCGCCCGGCGGTTCATCACCAATGGCGTCGCGGTCGTGTCGATGAGCGACGACGTCGACGATGTCGAGGAACTGCTGCAGCTCCACGAGCTCGCCGTGCACCACGGTGTGCAGCTCGTGGTCGGCGCAGCGATGGCGCCCGGTCTGTCCGGACTGCTGACCCGCCTGCTCGCCGGGCAACTGGCGACCGTCGACGAGATCCATGTTGCGATGCACGGCACCGCTGGTCCGGCGTGCGCTCGCCAGCACCACCGCGCGCTCGGCGGCACAGCCGTCGGACTGCACGACGGCGAGTGGATCCGCCGCCCGGCCGGCGCGGGCCGTGAGCTGTGCTGGTTCCCCGAGCCGGTCAACGCCTACGACTGCTACCGCGCCGAGGTGCCCGAACCGATCCTGCTCCACCGTGTGTTCCCTGCGGTCACACGGATGAGCGCGCGCATGTCGGGCACGCGGCGCGACCGGTTCACGGCGCGCTTGCCGATGCTCAGCCCGCCGCACCGCGAAGGCGGAGTCGGCGGGGTCCGGGTCGAGCTGCGCGGTGCGTTGGCCGGCGGCGAGCGCGAGACGCTGGTGGCCGGCACGTCGGTGCGCAGCGGCGTCGCCGCGTCGGCGGTCGCGGCGACGATGGCCCGCTGGATCCTCGGTGGCCAGACGGCAGCGCCGACCGACGGGATCTCGTCGGGTGTGATCGTGCTCGGCGACGAGCGCTTGCCGACCGCCGACCTGCTCGAGCAGATCCGCGCATGCGGCGTGCCGCTGTCGGAGTTCACCGGCGTCTCCCGACCTGCTGAGCCCTGAGCACCACTAACATTCGCGGCAGATGAGCGCCGACCTGCACCAGATCGCTGCCCTCCGTGTCGTGGGCGATCGCCAGCGCTACACCTCGATGCGCCGCCAACTGGTCGAGATGCTGAGCTCCGCCGAGCACCCGATCACGATCCCCGACATCCTCCGCCTCGATCCGGAGCTGGCGCAGAGCTCGGTGTATCGCAACCTCGCCGTGCTGGAGCAGGCTGGGGTGATCACCCGGGTCGTGACGCACGACGAGTGGGCTCGGTTCGAGCTGGCCGAGGACATCGGTGGCCACCACCACCACTTGATCTGCGAGGAGTGCGGCACCGTGCTCGACGTCGTGGTGCCCGACACCGTGGAGGCGACGCTCGACGAGTCGTTGTCCTCGCTGGCCGCGATGAACGGGTTCGAACTCCGCCATCATCGACTCGACCTGGTCGGCGTCTGCACCGACTGCCGCGCGTGAGAGTGCCCCGATGAAGGTGCCATGGCTGCCACCGGGGCACACCGCCGTCCTGGAAGGTCGGGGCGAGGTGTTCTACCGCTACCACCAGCACGCCGATCCGACCGCGCCGACGCTGTTGCTGCTGCACGGCTGGACCGCATCGGCCGATCTGCAGTTCTTCACCGCGTACGAGGCACTGGCCGCGG
>JAOBWQ010000236.1 GCA_025463425.1 Ilumatobacteraceae bacterium
GCCGCACGGCGCAGCGGCGCCAGCTACTACGGGCTGCTCCAGCCCGAGGAACTGCAGTGGCACATCCCGTCGCACAAGCTCAGTCCCGCCGACTCGCCGACGATGCAGTCGTTCATCGACCACGTCGATGTCGTCGTGACGGTCCACGGCTTCGGTCGCGAGCACCTGTTCACCTCGCTGCTGCTCGGCGGACGCAATCGCGCCCTGGCCGGCCACCTCGCCGGGTTCCTCCGGGCGCGGCTGCCCGCATACGACATCCGCACCGAGCTCGACTCGATCCCCGCCGATCTGCGCGGGCAACACCTCGACAACCCGGTCAACCTGCCCCGCCGGCAGGGGGTGCAGATCGAGCTGCCACCACGGGTGCGCGGCTCCAGCCCGATGTGGTGGGACTGGGAAGGTCCGGGTCTGACCCCGCACACCGAGGCGCTCGTTGCCGGCTTGGCCGACGCCGCGCTCGCCTGGCCGAACTCCGCGTAGGTCTAGGGCGCCAGGCGCTCCGCCACCCAGGCGTCGTCGACGCGGCGGTAGCGGAAGCGGTCGTGCAACCGGCTCGGGCGACCCTGCCACACCTCGGCCTCGACGACGCTGAGCCGCCAGCCACCCCAGTTCACCGGGCGGGGAATCACATCGGTGCCGGCGAAGCGCGCATCTGCGGCCGCGACGCGCGCCTCGAGCTCGGCGCGATCGGCCAACACCTCGGACTGCGGCGACGCCCACGCGCCGAGCTGCGATGAGCGCGGTCGGGTCGCGAAGTACGCATCGGACTCCGTGGCCGAGAGCCGAGTCACGGTGCCGCGGATCTTCATCTGCCGATGCAGCTGCAGCCAGGTGAACAGCGCTGACGCGACCGGCGATGCGATCAGCTCCGCGCTCTTGGCGGACCCGTAGTTGGTGTAGAACGCGAACCCGTCAGCGGTGACGCCACGGGCCAACACGTACCGACTGTCCGGCATGCCGTCCAGCCCGATCGTGCTGATCACCATCGCGTTCGGCTCGACGCACCCGGCGCTCTCGGCCTGCGCGTACCAGTGCTGCCACTGGCGGATCGGGTCGGGCTGGAGGTCGCCCACGTCGAGCCCGTCCGACTCGTACTGCACCCGACGATCGCGGATCGAGTCGCTCACCTGCGGTCCCGGCTCACTGTGCCTCGTTCATCGGGGCGAGATCTCGGTGGCGCCGCGCATGTACGGATGCAGCACCTCGGGGATCAGCACGCTGCCGTCGGCCTGACGGTTGTTCTCGATGATCGCTGCCCACACGCGCGGCACCGCGAGCGCCGAGCCGTTCAGCGTGTGCGCGATCTCGGTGCCCTTCTTGTCCGGACGACGGAAGCGGATGTCGCCGCGGCGTGCCTGGTAGTCGCTGAACCAGCTGACCGAGCTGACCTCCAGCCACTTGTCGCACCCCGGCGCATAGACCTCGATGTCGAACGAACGGTGGTGGCTCTGGCCCATGTCGCCGGTGCAGATCTCGATGATCCGGTAGGGCAGGCCGAGCGAGGCGATCGTCGTCTCGACCCGACCGACCATCATCTGGAGCAGATCGGGCGCCTGTTCGGGCGTGGCGACCGCGAGGATCTCGACCTTGTCGAACTCATGGGTGCGCAGCATGCCGCGGGTGTCCCGGCCGGCCGAGCCTGCCTCGCGGCGGAAGCACGAGGTGTGGGCCATCATCAGCGCCGGCAGTGCCGCTTCGTCGAGGACCTCGTTCGAGTACAGCGACGTCAGTGGCACCTCCGCGGTCGGGATCGCCCAGAGGTCGTCGCGCTCGATCGCGAACGCATCGTCTGCGAACTTCGGCAACTGGCCGGTCGCGGTCAGCGTGGCCGTGGTGACGAGCGACGGCGGACGGATCTCCTCGAACGCGTCGGCGTTGTTGTCGAGCGCGAGCTGACAGAGCGCTCGAGCCATCGTCGCGCCGAGCCCGCGCTGCATGGTGAACATCGCCCCGCTGATCTTCGTCGCCCGCTCGTTGTCGAGGATGCCCAGCGCACTGGCGCTCTCCCAGTGCGGCACGCGTTGGTGATCGGCGAACGATTCCGGGAGGTTGACCGGACCCTTGACGAGCGGGTTGTCGTCTTCGCCGGCGCCATCCGGCGCATCGGGGTGGGGCAGGTTCGGGATCCGCAAGAGCAGTTGGTGCAGCGCTTCGGACACATCGTCGTGCTCAGCCGCGAGCGTGCGCTCGGTCTCGCCGAGCTCGCGACTGGCCGCCATCGAGGTCTCGGCTGCGACGGTGTCGCCGGCCTTGCGCAGCTGTCCGACTTCCTTGCTGAGCTCATTGACCCGGCGGCGGAGGTCGTCGCGCTCACCGGTGATCTCGCGCAGGCGCTCGTCGAGCTGCGTCGCCTCCTCGAGCTGGACCAGCAGCTCGGGCTTGCCCCGTCGGGCCAGCGCCGCGCGCACGCCGGCAGCATCGGAACGGAGGAGACGAACGTCGATCACGGTTGGAGAGGTTACCGGTGCGGCACTGGGGGCCTCTTGACCATTTGGCGTAGCGTGCTGCACGTGCCGACCGCCGCTGCCGATCCCGTCGTGGTCGAGGATCTGGTCGTCCGCTACGGCGATCTCGTCGCCGTCGATCGGGTCTCCTTCACTGCCGCAGCGGGCGCGGTGACCGCGGTGCTCGGACCGAACGGCGCCGGCAAGACGAGCACGATCGAGGTCTGCGAGGGCTACCGCACCGCCACGTCGGGACGAGTCAGCGTGCTCGGGCTCGACCCTCACCGCGATCAGGCCAAGCTGAGTCAGCGGATGGGCGTGATGCTCCAGGAGGGCGGCGTCTCGCCGTCGGCGCGAGCGTCCGATGTCGTCCGCCTCTACTGCGACCTGTACGGCAAGGGCGTCGTCCCCGCGGATCTGCTGGAGTCGGTCGGGCTCACCGACCGGGCGCGCACGGCGTACCGCCGCCTGTCCGGCGGGGAGAAGCAGCGGTTGTCGTTGGCGCTGGCGCTGGCGGCCCGTCCCGACGTCGCGTTCCTCGACGAGCCGACCAGTGGCGTCGACATCACCGGCCGGCAGGCGATCCGTGGGATCATCCGGGCGCTGGCGGCCGAAGGCTGCGCGGTGGTGCTGGCGACCCACGAGCTCGACGAGGCCGAGAAGTTGGCGGACCGCGTGGTCATCTTCGATCACGGTCGCCTGGTCGCCGATGGTTCGCTCGACGACCTCCGCCGCGGCCACGACGAGATCCGCTTCCGCAGTTCTGTCGATCTCGATCGTGAGGAGCTGGGCGCGGCGCTCGGCCATCACGTACGCGCGGTCTTCGGTGAGCCCGGCAGCTACGTGATCGACGGCGACGCGTCGCTCGTCGCGCCGTTGACGGCGTGGCTCGCCGACCATGGTGCACCCGTCACGGATCTGCGTGCGGGCCAACAGCGCCTCGAGGACGTGTTCCTCCGGCTCACCGGTGGCACCGCTGCGGACGGTACGTCGTGAACACGCTCCGGGCCCAGACCCGTCACGAGGTCTCGACGACGTTGCGGAACAGCGAGCAACTGCTGTTGACGTTGATCATCCCGGTGATGCTGCTCGTGTTCTTCAGCCTCGTCGACGTGCTGCCGACCGGCACCAAGGACCCGGTCGACTTCCTCGCTCCCGGCATCCTTGCCCTGGCCGTGATGTCGTCGGCGATGGTCAGCCTCGGCATCGGCACGGGCTTCGAGCGCACCTACAAGGTGCTGAAACGGCTCGGCGCCACGCCACTCGGCCGCGGCCGGTTGGTCGCCGCGAAGATCATCGCCGTGATCGCAGTCGAGCTCGTCCAGTTCGCCGTGCTGATCCCGGTCGCCTACGCACTCGGCTGGCGACCGTCGTCGCCGAACTGGCTGGGTGCGTTGGGTGGCGTCATCGTCGGCACGATCGCCTTCGCCGGGATCGGGCTCAGCCTGGCCGGCCGTTTGCGTGGCGAGATCAACCTCGCCGCGCAGAACGGGCTGTACCTCGTGCTGCTGCTCCTCGGCGGGATGGTCATCCCGTTCACCAAGCTGCCCGGCCCGATCTCGGCAGTCGCCAAAGCACTCCCGTCGGGCGCGCTCGCCGACGTCCTGCGCGAGACGCTGGCCCACGGTGGCGTCCGTCCCGGCACGTCGTGGGCGATCCTCATCGCCTGGGCCGTCGTCGCCCCGGCCGCCGCGACCCGCCTGTTCCGCTGGGAGTGAGCCTGGTCAACCCACGCTGGTAGCGATTTGTCAGCTTCAGCGTGACGATTCACAGCCAGCGTCTCACGACACCACTGACCGTCACACCCTTGCGGCACGATTCGGGCATGGACGACCGCTTTGCACGCACTGCCGCGCTTGCGTCGACTCAGTTCGGCGCCATCAGCACCCGTCAACTCGATGGGATCGGAGTCGACCGGCAGATGCGCAGCCGGTGGGTCGCCCAGGGGCGACTCATCCGACTCGGGCCGCAGTCGTTCGCCATCGCCGGCTCGGCTCCCTGTTGGCAGCAGACGATGTGGGCAGGCGCTGCGGACGTTGACGGATACGGATATCTCGCCGGCCGCAGTGCTGCTCGGCTGAACGCGCTCGACGGCTTCGCCGGGGTGGGCGTGGAAGTGCTCGTCACACGGGCCAAGCGATACGTCGTCACTCCGCACCGTGTCGCGTCCACGGGGATGCATCTCGACATCTCCGACACGATCACGATGGAAGGGACCCGCTGCTTGAGTGCCCAGCGGCTGATCCTGGACGCGCCGCTGTTCGACTTCTCCCGCACCGAGATCGAGAACGCCATCGACTCGGCGATCCGCCTCAAGCTGGTCAGCGAGCAGCGGCTCCGCTCGGCAGTCGTCGCTCGGCATCGCCGAGGAATCAACAGCGGCCGAGCTCTTCTTGATGCATTGGTCGACACCGGCGGCGAGAGCCGTTTGGAGCGTTGGTTCCTCGCGATCGTTCGGCGCGCAGGTCTGCCGCGGCCCGAGTTGCAGAAGGTCTGGCGGGCCGGCTCCCGAACCGTGGCGCGCGTCGACGCCTTCTTCGAGGGCGGGCTGATCGTCGAGGTCGCAGGACACGGCACGCACGCCACTCGCCGCCAACGCCAAGTCGACGAGCAGCGCCGAACCGAGCTCACGATTCTGGGCAACCAGGTCATCACGTTCACGCACGACGACGTTCGCGACCGACCAAGCTGGGTTGCCGACCGGCTCGTCGAGGCCGTCGCACTCCACGCCGCGTGACGCTGGCCATGGTTTGTCAGCCTGAAGCTGACAACTCCCTACCAGCGTCTGACTTCAAGTGGTGCGTTCGGGTTCGGGGGCCGCGGGGACGCGGTCGAACACGTCGGTCACCTGCTCGTAGGTGAGTGTGGTGTCGGCGTGACCCGGGTCTGCTGGGTCCACCGCGCGACGGACGGTCTTGACCCGACGGAAGCGCTGCTGCTCGTCGAAGCCGACGCTGAACCGCTTGAAGAACATGTAGATGATGATCGTCCACATGAACATCGTCCCGCCGACCTTCATGATCCCGCCGGCGACCTGCTGATCGTTGATCACGTTGATGCCCCACACCCGCACGGGGATGTCGTAGTGCTTGTAGACAACGCCGTCGGCGAAGGTCAGCCAACCGGCGGGCACCGTCGGGATCACGCTCTGCAGGAACAGGTAGACCATCTTGCCCGGGTAGCCCATCTGCAGTTCCTTGAACGGACCGATGACCGGCATCCACATCAACAGCGCCGTCGAGACGAGCGCGAAGTGCAGGGAGTAGTGCAGCGGGCCGTTCTCGGTCGATGTGTTCACCACGCCGGGGATGTGGGTGACCATCACCGTCATGTTGAACAGCACGCCGGCGACGACGGGCTTGGTCATGAACCTGAACGCGGTGTAGCCCTTGCCGTTGCCAATGATCAGCCGCAGCAGCCACTCCGGCATCGCCAGCACGGCCAGCGGCGGCAGGAAGTACGAGAGCATCATGTGCTGCAGCATGTGCGCCGAGTACAGGTAGGTCTCGCCGATGTCGTGAATCGGCCAGTCACTGGCGGCCCAGAGAAGCACCACGGTGGCGACGAAGTACACCTTCTGGCGGCGGCTGACGATCGGGGTTCCGGGTGGGACCGCGGTCGGCCCGATGACGCGGACGGCGTAGATGTACGCGCCGATGATGAGCAGCACCAGCGCCCACACCTCGGGATGCGCATGGAACGCCCAGGGATCGGCGGTGATGTCGAACTTGGCCAACACGCTGTGTCGACCTCCTTACCGGCGGCTGCCGGTCAGCTGGGTGCGAAGAACTGGAACGTGCAGAGTGCGGCCAGGTACACGAAACAGGCCAGGAACAACCCGGTGTAGAACAGCCGGGTGAAGATCTTGTTGTCGAACTTCAGGTGCATGAAGTAGCTGACGACGGTCCAGAACTTGGCCACCATCAGCACGAGCAGGATCGTCATGAACAGCTTGCCGGGCAGGTGCAGGTAGGTCAGGGTGACCTCCATCGCCGTCATCAGCGCGAGGATGATCGCGACCTTGACGTAGCCCATGTCGGTGAGGCCGTGCTTGTGGTCGCCGGCAGGGTGCTCGTCGACACCGTGCGCCGGTT
>JAOBWQ010000284.1 GCA_025463425.1 Ilumatobacteraceae bacterium
GCTCGACGCGGTGGGCCAGGATGCCTCCGTTGCCGCGGCGCTCGACGACGACGCGGAGGAGGAGTCGATCCTCGACGAGTTCCGCGATTTCATCGACAGCATCAACCCCGACGATTTCTCCGGCTGACCGTTGACGGCGCGCGCGGCGCGGCGTATGGTTGCATCCCTTACACGGGCGTAACTACGTCGGTGTCATCGGTGGGCACGGAGGCAGATCATGAGCGACGCTGGATACAGCGGTACGAAGACCGCGAGCATTGTCGGGATCACCTATCGGCAGCTCGACTACTGGACGCGCACCGGGCTCGTCCGGCCGTCGCTGGGCGACGCTGCCGGCAGCGGCAGCCGTCGTGAGTACTCCTACCGCGACCTGCTCGAGATCCGCGTGATCAAGTACCTCCTCGACGGGGGGATCAAGCTGGAAGCCGTCCGCGAGGTGTTCAGCTACCTGCGCGAGCACATGGAGACCGACATCGCCGCGGCGCACATCGTCATCAGCGGCAGCTCGGTGGTCCTGTGTGAAGGCGACCAGTGGATCGACGTCGTCAAAAAAGGCCAGGGCGTGCTCAACGTGCTCGCCGTCGCCACCGTGAAGGCCGAGGTCGACCAGCAGTTGCACACGCTGAGCGACGCCGACACAGTCGTCCACGCCGCGGTCTGAGCATGGACGGGGCCGACGACGAGCTCACGTTCGCGTCGCCGCTCGACGCCGAGCATCGCGCCCTCGGGGCGAAGATGGTTCCGTTCGGTGGTTGGGACATGCCGCTGTCGTACTCGGGCGGCACGATCGAAGAGCACATGTCGTGCCGCTCCGGGGCCGTGGTGTTCGACGTGTCCCACCTCGGGACGGTCCAGGTCACCGGGCCCGACGCGCTGGAACGGCTGCAGTGGGCGCTCACCAACGATCTGCACAAGGTCGCTCCGGGCCGAGCGCAGTACACACACCTGCTCGACGAATTGGATGGCTCGGTCCTCGACGACATCATCGTCTGGTGGCTCGACGAGGAGACCTTCGACGTCATGCCGAACGCCTCCAACACCGATCGAGTGCGCAACGCGATCGGCGGTCAGGAGACCACCCATGCCCGCGCCGTCTTGGCCGTGCAGGGGCCAGACGCCCGGCGGCGGCTCGCGGAGGTGTTCCCGGAAGCAGCGGCGCTGAAGCGCTTCCACGTCGCTCGCCTCGACTGGAACGGTGTGCCGTGCGTCGTCGCAGGCACCGGCTACACGGGCGAGGACGGCGTCGAGATCGCCGTGCCCGCCGACGAAGCGGCCGCGTTGTGGACGGCCTTGCTGGGCACGGGCATCACGCCCGCCGGACTGGGCGCACGTGACACGCTGCGTCTCGAGGCGGCGTTGCCGCTGCACGGTCACGAGCTCGGTGCCGGGATCACGCCCTTGCAGGCAGGGCTCGGCTGGGTCGTCGCGTGGACCAAGGGCGACTTCCGTGGTCGCGCGGCGCTGGAGGTCGAGCAGGCCAAGGGCGTCGAACGACTGCTGACCGGGATCGCGACCGAAGGCCGCCGCCCGCCCCGCGAGGGCTGTGCCGTGCAGATCGACGGGTCCGCCGCAGGAGTGATCACCAGCGGCAACTTCTCACCCGTGCTCGGCCACGGCATCGCGCTCGCGTTCTTGCCGCCGAAGACCGAGATCGGTGCGCCCGTCGAGATCGACGTCCGCGGCTCGACCCTGGCCGGCACCGTCGTGGCCACCCCCTTCGTCGCCAAGAAGAAGTAACGCCCGCGCCAACGCAGGCACCGAATGTCATCGCTCCGATGACATCTCGTACCTGCGTACCTTGCTACCGCTTCTTCGCGGCCGGCTTCTTCGCGGCAGGAGCCTTCTTCGCAGCGGGTGCCCGGGTCGGCGCCGCAGCCCGCTGCTTCGCCACGGGGGGCCGTGGTGCGGCGGGCGTCGGGGGTGGCGTCGGCGCCGGGCGGCCGGCGTTGGCGAAGGGGTTGAGGTTGCGCAGGCCGAACAGGTTGCCGGCGTTCTCGGCCATCTGGGCCAAGGGTTGGAGTCGGGCGGCGACGTCTCCGATGGTGTCGAGGAAGTTGCCGATCTCGGTCGGCATCGCCGTGAAGACCGGCGAGCTCAGTGACTCGGCCAGCCGAGCGATGCCCGGTGCGACCTTCTCCACCGGGCCGCTCATCTGGTTGATCATCGTGTCGGCCATCTTCATGCTGCGGGTCACCTGCGGCACGAGGATCCGGATCGGCTCCTCGACCTCGTCGAGCAGCGAACTGACCCGCGTCGCGACGGCGTTCATCGTCTGCATCGTCGCGTTGAAGTTCTCGACGGCGACGAGGAAGTCGTTGACGCCGCGTTTGAACTGGTCGATCGTCTTGCCGATCGAGGCCAACGGGTTGCTCCCGCCGAGTCCGGCGATCACGAGGGTCAGCAGATCGCCCAAGCCGGGCATGCCGCCGGCAGACGGGTTCGGTTCACGCGGCGGGGTGTCGGTCACGACGTCAGGGTAATCCGCGGCGCCAGCGCCGCAGGACCAGGTCAGGAGACGCTGTCGGCATATGCCTCGAGCGGCTCGCAGGAGCAGATCAGGTTGCGGTCGCCGTAGGCGGCATCGATCCGCGACACCGGCGGGAAGTACTTGCTGGCTCGCAGGGTCGGCAACGGATAGGCGCCGACCTCACGCGAGTACGGCCGTTCCCAGTCGCCGAGGAGGTCCTCGGCCGTGTGCGGCGCGTGACGCAGCGGGCTCTCCGCCAACGGCCACTCACCGCTGGCGACGCGGTCGATCTCGGCGCGGATGGCCAGCATCGCGTCGCAGAACCGATCGATCTCGCGCAGCGTCTCGCTCTCGGTCGGTTCGACCATCAGGGTGCCGGCGACGGGGAAGCTCATCGTCGGCGCGTGGAAGCCGTAGTCCATCAGCCGCTTGGCGACGTCGTCGACCGACACGCCGGTCTCCTTGGTGATCGGACGGAGGTCGAGGATGCACTCGTGGGCGACGAAGCCGTGGTCGCCGCGGTACAGGGTGGGGAACGCGTGCTCCAGCCGCTTGGAGATGTAGTTGGCGCTCAGGATGGCCGCGCTGGTTGCGTCGCGCAGCCCCTCGGCGCCCATCAGACGGATGTACATCCACGAGATCGGCAGGATGCTGGCCGAGCCGAACGGGGCTGCGGCGACGGCGCCGCTGCCGTCGTCGAGGGGGCTCCCGGGCAGGTACGGCGCGAGGTGGGCGCGCACGGCGACCGGGCCGACGCCGGGACCTCCGCCGCCGTGGGGGATGCAGAACGTCTTGTGCAGGTTGAGGTGGCTGACGTCGGCGCCGAACCGGCCCGGCTGGGCCAAGCCGACGAGCGCGTTGAGGTTGGCGCCGTCGACGTACACCTGGCCGCCCTGGTCGTGGACGATCGAGCAGAGGTCGCGGATGCCCTCCTCGAAGACGCCGTGGGTGGAGGGATAGGTGACCATCACGGCCGCAAGACGTTCGCCGGCGGCCTCGGCCTTCGCGCGGAGATCGCCGAGGTCGACGTTCCCGCTCTCGTCGCACTTGACGACCACGACCTGCATCCCGACCATCACCGCGCTGGCTGCGTTCGTGCCGTGCGCGCTCGAAGGGATGAGGCAGATCGTTCGCTCGTCGTGGCCGTTCGCGGCATGGAAGCGACGGATCGCGAGGAGGCCGGCGAACTCGCCCTGGCTGCCTGCGTTGGGCTGCAGGCTGACCGAGTCGTAACCCGTGATGGCCACGAGCATGGCCTCCAGTTGGGCGATCATCGTGCGGTAGCCGACGGTGTCCGCCGGATCGGCGTACGGATGCACGTTCGCGAACTCCGGCCAGGTGATCGGCAGCATCTCGACCGTGGCGTTCAGCTTCATCGTGCACGATCCGAGCGGGATCATCGTCCGGTCCAGCGCCAGGTCCTTGTCGGCCAGGCGCCGCAGGTAGCGAAGCATCTCGTGCTCGGAGTGGTAGCGGTTGAACACGCTGTGGGTGAGGATCTCGTCGGTGCGGCGGAGCGCGGCGGGGATGCCGTCGGGCAACGAGGCGTCGTCATCGGCGGCGAGCGCATCCACCGAGGCAGAGCAGTCGAGCACCTTCCAGAGCAGATCCACGGTGGCGACGGTGGTGGTCTCGTCGAGGCTGAAGCCGATCGTCGAGTCGTCGACGATGCGCAACGACAGACCTTCGGCCCGGGCCCGGGCGATGACCGCACCGGCGTCGGCGACCCGGCACTGCACCGTGTCGAACCATGTCGCGTTGCGCACCTCGATGCCAGCGGCGCGCAGACCGGCGACGGCGATCGAGGTCAGCCGTTGGACGCGCTCTGCGATCCGACGCAGCCCGTCCGGGCCGTGCCATGCCGCGTACAGCCCGGCGATGTTGGCGAGCAGCACCTGCGCGGTGCAGATGTTCG
>JAOBWQ010000289.1 GCA_025463425.1 Ilumatobacteraceae bacterium
CTGGCGTGGCAGCGATCGCAGTGCGCAACGCGTTCATGGTGGCCACGTCCGCGTCGCCGTGGATCTCTCCGGCGACGATGAGCGGGCCGTTGAAGCCCGGACCGAACCCCTCGGTGAGGAGGTCGTACGAGCGGCGCGTGGTCAGCGACGTCGGGTCGTTGCTGGCGTCGGCGACGCCGAGGCGCAGGCCGAGTGCGGGGATCGTGAGCACGATCAGCACGCCGAATCCGGCGATCGCTGCCGGCCACGGGTGCGCTTGCAGCAATCGGCTCCAACGCGCCCACATCGTCTGCTCGACGGGCTTGGCGCGCTTGGCTCCGGGCAGCGCGAACCGGTCGATCGTGTGCCCGACGAAGCCGAGCACCGCCGGCAGCAGGGTGACCGACGCGGCGAGCACCAACAGCACAGCGGCGGACGCGCCGATGGCGAGGCCGCGGATGAACGCGAGGCCGATCACGAACAACCCCATCAGTGAGATGACGACGGTGCTGCCCGCGAACAGGACTGCGCGTCCGCTCGTGTCCATCGCGTGGACGACAGCGTCTTCGGGTTCGTATCCGTTGTGCAGCGCCTCGCGGTAACGGGTCGTGATGAAGAGCGCGTAGTCGATGCCGACGCCGATGCCGATCATGGCCGCCACCTGTGGGGCGAACGACGGCACATCTAGGACGCGGGCGAGGATCGTGACGAGGGCCAGGCCCGATCCGATCCCGAACAGCGCGGTCATGATCGGAAGCCCCATCGCCAGCAGCGATCCGAAGGCGATCAGGAGGATGAACACTGCAGCGAGCAGCCCGATCGCCTCGCTGGCCGGTTGCGTCTGGTCGGTGAACATCGTTCCGGCGAGGTCGACCTGGACCACGGCGGAGTTCGCGCTCTTCGCGATGCCGCGCATCTTCGAGCCGAGGTCGAGGGAGACGTCGTTGGCCTGCACGTCGAACAGCACTTCCGCATACGCGATCGCGCCGTCCTTGGCCCGGAAGCGCTCGTTGCCGGTGTCATACGGGGACGACACGGAGACGACGTGCGGTTCGGTGCGGAACGTCGCGAACACCGACTCCATCGCCGCGCGAACATCGGGATCGTCGACCGACTTGCCACCCTTGGCCTCGAACACGATGTCACCCGTGTCGCCCGTGCGGGCGAACTCCTTGCCCAGTACGTCGTAGGTCTTCTGTGACTCCGAGCCGGGGAGCGAGAACGACTTCAGCAGATCGCCGCCAGCGGTCTGAGCCACGATGTTCAGCCCCACCAGGAGCAGCACCCATCCGATCACGACGATGCGTCGCTTGCGGTAGCAGAGTCGGGCGAGGCGGACCAATGCTCCGTCGCGGTTTGGTTCGTCGTTCATGGCGTTCCCCTCGTCGTTTCTCCAGCCAGTAAAGCATCATCCGCGGAATAGTTCAATGGTGTAATCATTTCATTCTCGATAACGTTCGGTCGTGACAGCGCGCCAACCCCGGCCGACCGAGGTCTTGGAAGGGCACATCGGCTACCTGCTCGCCAAGCTCGGCGCGCTCTCGTCGTCGCGGATGGACGCCGAGCTCGCCCCGTTCGGCATCAACCGGATGCAGTTCGGACTGCTCAAGATCCTCGATGCTGCCGGTCCCGGCTCGCAGCAGGCGTTGAGCGGGGACCTCGGCATGCCACCGAGCCGGATGGTCGCGCTCGTCGACGACCTCGAAGATCAAGGGTTCGTCGCACGCGAACGCAGCTCGTCGGATCGTCGGGTCAACGAGATCCGCCTGACACGCGAGGGTCGCGCCGTCCTGGCCCGCGCGAACAAGGCTGCGGTGAGGTGGCAGGACGAGCTGCTCGTCGATCTGTCGGCGCCGGAGCGGAACCAACTCGTCGAACTGTTGCGACGCGTCACGGCACGTCACCTCGGCGGCGGAGCCGTCCACGACCATTCCTGACCGACTCAGCCGGCCCGGTGGCCATCACGTCCGCTCGATTCTCGACGTCGAAAGTCGTGGTCCTCGGCGGCGACGACTCGCTACGGTGGCTGCGGAGGTGGCCACCGTGCCAGATATCAGCGTCGGAACGTTGCGATGACCACTCAGCTCGTTGCGCTCGGCTGGGACGCGAACGACCCCGGCCGCCTGGCGCGCTTCTGGGCCGAGGCGCTGCGTTGGGACGTCGGTGCCGAGGTCGAAGGTGTGATCAGCCTCGTGCCGACGGATGGCACGCAGTTCCAGATCGACTTCGCCCGGGTGCCCCAGCCCAAGGGGGCCTCGGCGAATCGACTTCATCTCGACCTGACGACCACATCCCGGGACGACCAGACACAGACGGTGGAGCATCTGATCGAGCTCGGCGGTCGACACCTCGACATCGGACAGCGCCCCGAGGAGGACCACATCGTCCTTGCCGACCCGGAGGGCAACGAGCTCTGCATCATCGGGCCGACCAACGCGTTCCTCTCGACGTGCGGACGCTTCGGGTCGATCACCTGCGTCGGCACCCGCGCGGTCGGGTACTTCTGGAGCGCGGCACTCGGCTGGCCGTTCGTCTGGGACCAGGACGACGAGACCGCGATCCGCGCGCCGGATCTCACCGGGCCGATGATCACCTGGGGCGGTGGACCGCAGACCCCGAAGTCCGAGAAGAACAGGCTCCACCTCGACATCGCCCCCGCCGCCGACGGCGATCAGCTCGCCGAAGTCGAGCGACTCATCGCGCTCGGCGCGAGGCGGATCGACATCGGCCAGGGCGACGTCGACTGGATCGTCATGGCCGATCCGGACGACAACGAGTTCTGCGTGCTGACGCCTCGGTAGCGCCGGTCAGAGCGACGACGTTCCGCAGCTCGCGTCGTGGCACCCGACGGTCGGCCAGGTGCCGGTGCGCAGGCCGGTCAGCACGCCCGACGAGATCGAGCGCAGGGTGAGCCGTCCCCTCGTGGTGATACGCGCCCGGGGAGCGGTCGTGGCGGGTGCCGTCGTCGCCGGCGCGGTGGTGGCCGGAGCCGTGGTCGCCGGTGGTGTCGTCGCCCGGGTCGTCGATGGTGTGGTGGGGGCGGTCGTGGTGCCGGTCGAGCCGCCTGAACCGCCCGAGCCAGTCGATCCGCCTGAGCGCGGCGCCGTCGTCGACGGGCCGGCCCAGCACGAGACCGGGCTCGGCGTGTAGGTGAACGACTGCGCGACCTTGATCGAGTAGCTGCGGTCCATCTGGAACTTGAGGGTCACGTCGACGACGGAAGCGCCGATGTTCGGCGGGATCCGCACGGTGACGCGATTGCCTTCGCTCCAGGTCGACGCGACCGCGTTGCCGAACCACACGTACATCGGCGCGAGTCTCGGGATCACGCCGTCGATCGTCATCGTGCCGCCACCGCATTCGGTGGACGTGCGCGGCGACATCGCGGCGATCGAGAACCGACCGTCGGAGGCGCCGGGCAGAGGCGGCAACGTCGTGGTCGGAGCGGTCGAGGCCGTCGTCGCTGTGGTCGTGGGCGTGGTCGTCCGGGGTGGCTGCGTCGTGCCGGTCGTCGGTGAAGTTGTGGCAGTCGGCGTTCTGGGGGCGGTCGTCGCCGGCGCTGCAGTGGTGGCCGTCGAACCGCCGGACCCGCCACCGGAACCGCCACCGGAACCGCCGGAACCGCCGCTGGATCCACCGCCCGAACCACCGCCGGAGCCAGCGCCGGAACGCGGGTCGGTCGTCGCAGTGGACCTGCCCGATCCGCTGCCACACCCGCCGCCGGATGGCGGCGACGACGACGGGCTGCTCGGGC
>JAOBWQ010000316.1 GCA_025463425.1 Ilumatobacteraceae bacterium
TCTGTTCGATCGCCATCTCGGGCGTGCCGATCACCATCCGCCCGGTCTCGTTGACGTAGTCGATGAAGTCGTCGAGGTCGCTGGGCGGCGGGGGAGCGCTGGGATCGCCGGTGGGGATGATGTGGGACAGGTAGTCGAACACCCACTGCAACCCGTAACGACAGTTGATCTTGGCCTGCTCCACGGTCTCGGCGATGTGCATCGGGCCCATCAGCCGCCACTTCGACCGCGGCGCGGCGTGGCCGTGACGCTCGGCCTCCTCCTGCCAGACGGTGTAGTTGTAATCGATCACCTGGAACGCCGCCGGCTCGGTGGCGGCGATCGACAGCATGCCCGTGCCGTAGCGCCCGGCCAGCTTCGATCCCGACGGCGAGATCGACGACGCGACCACGATGTCGAAGTCGCTGTACGGCTTGATCTGCAGGACGGCGTGGTCGCACACGAACCAGTCCGTGTGCTCAGTGACCGTCTCGCCACGGAACAACCGCATCATCACGTCGAAGGCCTGCTCCATGCGCGGGCGCTGGTGCATCGGGTCGATGCCGAGCATCGCCGCATCGCTCGTCAGCTGGCCCGGTCCGGCGCCGAACATCATCCGACCGCGCGTCAGGTGGTCGAGCATCACGATCCGGTCGGCGAGGATGAACGGATGGTGGTAGGGCAGCGAGTTGACGCCCGTGCCCAGCTTGATCCGGGTCGTGCGCTCGGCAGCGGCAGCGATGAACACCTCCGGACTGACGATCAGCTCCGAGCCACCCGAGTGGTGCTCACCGATCCACGCTTCGTCGTAGCCGAGACGATCGAGGAGCTCGATCAGCTCGAGGTCGCGTTGCAGCGCCAGGGTGGGGTTGACACCCGTGCGGTGCATGGGCGGGAGGAAGATGCCGAAGCGGAGCGGTTCCATCCGCAGGTGCTACCACACGCCGCCGGAGCGCGATGGTTCAGAGGCTCGTCCAGTCGAGGATGACCTTGCCCGACCGGCCCGAACCCATCGTGTGGAAGCCCTCGAGGTAGTCGGTGGCCGGGAGGTGGTGGGTGATGACCGGCGCGATGTCCAGCCCACTCTGCAGGAGGCTGGCCATCTTGTACCACGTCTCGAACATCTCCCTGCCGTAGATGCCCTTGATCGTCAGGCCCTTGAAGATCACCTGGGTCCAGTCGATCGCGGTCTCGTCCGGCGGGATGCCGAGCATCGCGATGCTGCCGCCGTGGTGCATCGTGCGCAGCATCTCGCGCAGCGCGAGCGGGTTGCCGCTCATCTCCAAGCCGACGTCGAAGCCCTCCTGCATGCCGAGTGCCGCCATCGTCTGGTCGAGCGACTCTTCGGCGACGTTGACGACGCGCGTCGCACCCATCTGCGCGGCGAGGTCGAGGCGGTAGTCGTTGATGTCGGTGATGACGACGTGGCGGGCGCCGACGAAACGGGCGACGGCGACGGCCATGATGCCGATCGGTCCGGCGCCGGCGATCAACACGTCCTCGCCGACCATGTTGAACGCGAGCGCGGTGTGCACGGCATTGCCGAACGGATCGAGGATCGCGGCGACGTCGTCGCCGATCGAGTCGGGCAGCTTGAACGCGTTCACGGCGGGCAGGCTGAGGTACTCGGCGAAGCAACCCTGCCGGTTGACGCCGACACCGACGGTGTTGCGGCACAGGTGCCGCCGCCCGGCACGGCAGTTGCGGCAGTGGCCGCACGTGATGTGGCCTTCGCCGGAGACGCGGTCGCCGATGTCGAACCCGCGGACCTCGCTGCCCAGCGCGACGATGGTGCCGCAGTACTCGTGCCCGATCGCCATCGGCACGTTGATCGTCCGCTGAGCCCATGGATCCCAGTCGAAGATGTGCATGTCGGTGCCGCAGATCGCCGTCTTGCGGATCTGGATGAGGACGTCGTTCGGGCCGATCGTCGGCTCGGGGAGATCGCCCATCGTGATGCCGGCTTCTGCGTGCTCCTTGATGAGCGCCTTCATGCCGCACCCGGTCCGTTGACGCCAGGCCCGATCACGCCCAGCTCGGTGCCGACCGCGGTGAACGCTGCGATGGCGACGTCGAGGTCTGCGTCGGAGAGCGCGGCCGACATCTGGGTGCGGATCCTCGCCTTGCCCATCGGCACGACCGGGTACGAGAAGCCGATCACGTACACGCCGCGCTCCAACAGCAGGTCGGCCATCCGCGCGGCGAGCGCGGCGTCGCCGAGCATCACCGGGATGATCGGGTGCTCGCCCGGTGGCAGGGTGAAGCCGGCTGCGGCGAGCCCGGCGCGGAACCGCCGCGCGTTGGCGTGCACGGTGTCGCGCAGGGTGGGTTCCGACTCGACGAGGTCGAGCACGCGGAGGCTGACGGCGGCGACGATCGGCGGCACGCTGTTCGAGAACAGGTACGGCCGGGCCCGTTGGCGTAGCCACGCGACCACGCTGCTGCTGGACGCGGCGTAGCCGCCGCTCGCACCGCCGAGCGCCTTGCCGAGCGTGCCGGTCAGGACGTCGATGCGCCCCATCACCCCGGCGTGCTCGTGGGTACCCCGGCCGCCGGGGCCCATGAACCCCGTGGCGTGCGAGTCGTCGACCATCACCATCGCGTCGTAGCGGTCCGCGAGGTCACAGATCCCGGCGAGGTCCGCCAGGGTGCCGTCCATCGAGAACACGCCATCCGTGGCGATCAGGCGGGTGCGTGCGCCCGCCGACTCCTGCAGGCAGCGCTCGAGATCGGCGAGATCGTTGTTCGCGTAGCGGTACCGGGTGGCCTTGCAGAGCCGGATCCCGTCGATGATGCTGGCGTGGTTCAGCGCATCGGAGATCACCGCGTCACCCTCGTCGAGCAGCGCCTCGAACAGACCACCGTTGGCATCGAAGCACGACGGGAACAGGATCGTGTCGTCCATTCCCAGGAACTCGCTCAGCCGCCGCTCGAGGGCGCGATGCGGGGTCTGGGTGCCACAGATGAAGCGGACCGAGGCCATGCCGTAGCCGTAGCGATCGACAGCGGCGTGGGCTGCGGCGACGACGTCGGG
>JAOBWQ010000349.1 GCA_025463425.1 Ilumatobacteraceae bacterium
CGAGCGCGGTGATGTCTGCATCGGTCGCGTCGGTGGGTTCTTCGGATCGTCTCTTTGGTGGCATGCCAGGGATGTTGCCCCAGATGGCGTGGGGCGACACACCCAACAACGTGCTTGCGGACAGCGCTGGCGGCCTAGGGGCGGCTGTGGGCAGTGATCCGTACGAACTCCAGCGGTTCCTCGATGCCCAAGCGACTTGCTGCTCATGGTTCCGTCTTCGATCTTGCACTCGGCAGGCGCACTCCTGCAGCCGTCATGACAGCAAGACTTGCGCTCACCTGAGACAGGTCACAGACGACGCAGGCTCGGCCGGGGCTGCGGCCACGCACTGGTTGAGCGCCCAACAGAACGGGTAGGCGTCATCGATGAGCAACAACTCGAACGCAGAGCAGCTGTCCGCCGCTGAGGTCGAAGACCTGAAGGCGGTGCAGAGCATCCCGCTCGACACGGACGACGGTGGAACGGTTGTGATCGAACAGCAGAACATGGGCGGCATGCAGCAGGTGGGCGGAGGCGAATACAAGAACTCTGCCGGCCGGTCGGTGGAACAGGCAGCGGAGGAGCAGCGTCAGCTCCAAGAGGAGTCTCCAGTCCTCGACGGCCGCTCGTCGGTGGAGCCACCGCGGTCGCCTGATCCCGATGCGCCAGGTCTGTCCGTGCTGGGCGAACAGGCTGGTGACCCTGTGGAGCCGAACGAGCCCGCCTGAGTGGCGGGCGCCCCGAGTCCGGACTGAATGGCGTGGCGCGTCGACATCGGGGGCTGGTGGTTGGATATGTGCTGGGCCGGGGTAGGCGCTGACCATGAGCGAGCCAGTACAGGATCCCGAAAGCAAAGGACATCGAGGCCTGGGCGTGACGATGAGTGTGACCGGCACAAGAACTAAAGGGTGCCCGTCCACCGACGTCGGGCAGCTGTTCCGGTGGGCGACTCTGCGCTGAGCAACTGGTACCAACACGAACTCTGCGGCTGGCTTCGAGAGAGCTATTGACAAGACAAGTTCTCGCATGAAATAGTCCTGGTGTGTCGCCGCGGCCGTACAAGATGGGTGCCCGAGCCGAGGCCGTGGGTAAGAGCCGGGCGGCGATCGTCGCGGCCGCCCGTGAGCTGCATGCCGAGCGCGGGCTGGTCGCCACCAGCTGGGACGACATCGCTGAACGAGCGGGGGTGTCCACGGCGACGGTGTACCGGCACTTCCCGTCGTTGGCCGAGCTCGTCCCCGCCTGCGCGCAAACGGTCTTTGCCCTCATCCAGCCGCTGACCGTCGAGCAGGTGGGTGGAATGTTCGCCCCGTACGACCGGGCGGCGGACCGCTTCGAGCACATCGCCCGCGACAGCGCCCACTGCTACCAGGCCGGCGCCGACGGGCTGCACGCCGCCCACCGCGAGCGCGACTTCCACCCTGAGCTCGAGTCCGCGATGCGTGTCATCGAGGACTCGCTGCATGTGCTCGTCACCACCGCCGCTCGCCGCCGGCTCTCGAAGGTCGACCACAACCTGCTGTTCGTGCTGTGCGACTTCCCCCTGTGGTGGTCGCTCACCGCGTCTGGCCTCTCGGCCCGGGCCGTCGAGGAGGCAATGGTGCGCCTCGTTCACACCGAAGTGGCGCGCATCGGCCTCGACGCCGAACCGGAATGATTCTGCGGCCGCAGGCCGCCAATACCAAGGAGCAAACGATGACTGAGTTCAGCGCGGGCGGAATCGCTTACGACGACCACGGCGACGGCGACGTCGCCTTCCTCTTCCTGCCGGGCTGGTGCGGGCCGCGGACCATCTTCCAACCCGTCATCGATCGACTCGGCGCAGACCAGCGGACGTTGACGCTCGACTGGCGCGGCCACGGGGAGTCGAAGCCCGCGTCAAGCGACTTCGGCACCGCGGAGCTCGTCGAGGACGCGTTGTCCGTGATCGAAGAGAGCGGCGCCCGGACCGTGGTCCCCGTCGCTGCCGCACACTCGGGTTGGATCGCCATCGAGCTCCGCCGGCGCCTCGGCGCCGACCGAGTTCCCGGACTCGTCTTCCTCGACTGGATGGTGCTGGGCGCACCGGCGCCGTTCCTCGGTGCCCTCGCAGGCATGGCCAATCCCGCCAGCACCCGCGCCGTGGTCGACCAACTCTTCGGCATGTGGCTCGGCGACCTCCACCTTCCTGCCCTCACTGCCTACGTTGCCTCGATGGCTGCCTACCCCGACGAGATGTGGGCCCGAGCCGGCCGGGAAATCGCCGCACAGTTCAACCGGTTCGGGACCCCGCTCGACACCGTCGCAGCCCTCGACCCGACGCCGCGAACACTGCACATGTACGCGCAACCCGCCGATCCCGGATTCCTCGACGCTCAACGCCAGCTCGCCGCCGCGAAGCCCTGGTTCCAGGTCCAGAAACTGGACGCACTCAGCAACTTCCCCATCTTCGAGACGCCCGACGCCATCGCAGATCACCTGCGCCAGTTCGCTACCTCCCTTGCCTGAGTTCGCGCATCCAAAGCGAGACCAACCTCCAGCGCATCGGAGCCCTACTCGTCCACACTGATTGATTGTCAGCCTGTGGTCACCGTCCGACTATTCGTCAGGAGGCGGGAGCCCTCCACCAGGGGCCGCTGGATTCCCCGGAGCAAGCACTCCTCCGCCTGTCGATCCGCCGATTCCGTAGATTCGGCCGCGTCCGCCAGCTTACGTCCAGCGCGTCAAGCCTCTACCGAGGAGCGCCCGGCACGGCGGGCGACGGGCTCATGACGCGAAGCTTGCGCGATGACCCGATGGCCTTCGTGCTCGGCGTACCTCGGTCGGCAGCATGGCCGTGCAACTCGCCAAGCATCTCGGCGCAGCGGTGACGGCCGTGTGCAGCCGCGCCAACGCGCCACTGTTGACAGGTCTCGCGGCCGACCACATCATCGACTACGCAACGAACGACTTCACTCGCAACGAGCATCGCTACGACGTGATCATGGACAATCACGGCAACGCTCCCTACTCGTGGGTCAAGGGTTCGCTCACCTCAGGCGGCCGGTACCTGATGGTCATCGACGGTCTCTGGCAGATGATCGCCGCGTCATGGCAGAAGGCCACGATCAGCGCCGGCGCCGGCGCCAGCGCCAACGATTCGTCGATGACCGCGGATCCGCTGTGACGAGCGCAGCACCGATGCGCGACGCAGTGGCTGCAATCCACAATGAACCAGTGGGTCGTGAGCAGCCGAGTGACCGCGACACGGGGTTTCCACGATGCACCCAAGGGGCCGAGCGAGCACCGTGGAGGGATGAGCGACTCGGTGATGAAGAGGGTTGGGCGAGCAGCAGTCCTGATGGCGTTGATCGGCATGGGCGGTGCGTGCGCCACCGACAAGAGCGGGGTGTCGACGAAATCTGCGGACCAGTCCGAGCAGACCGTGGCGGGTGAGACGACCGGGGACCAGTCGGGGGCCACGACGCCACCGTCGGAGCCGCAGACGACGCCGGCGAGCTCCAGCCCCGTCACCGACGCCGTCTCGGACACCGTCTCGGGCACCGCTGCGTCCGCAGCGACCGTGGCCGTGACTGATCCCACCGCTGTCGCCAACCCGCTGCAGGGAACGTTCATCGTCTTCCGTCGGCTCGAGACGGCCAACCCGCCGTTCGACGAGTTCGTCCCCGGGCAACCCGATGCCCAGCAGTGGGTGCTTCAACCTCAGTGCAGCAGCGGTCCGTGCGATGTCGATGTCCGTCCAGGGGACAACGGGTACGTGCCCGACGGCTGGCCGGACACCGACGACGAGAAGCGCCCCTTCACCCTCGCGATGCAGCCGGACCGGTCGTACACCGCCCATGATGTGGTCAACAGCCACAACTGCAGTGGCACCGACGGGGACGTCCCCGAGGGGGCCGAACGCTCCTACGACTACCAACTGACGTTCGTCCCTTCCGACGACGGGTCCGTCAGCCACCTCGAGGGAGGACTGACGGTCAACCAAGTGCCGACGGCTGCAGGCATCGCTGCAGGATGCATCGAGTTCCACGACACGCAGAGCTTGTACGCCGTGAAGGCGGCTCCGTGGACGGGCTCGATCGCACAGCTGCACTTCGGCACCTACGACATCGGCGGCCTCGTCGTCGACGGTGACGCCTACAACCTGGCGCACACCGGAAAGGTCGGCAGCTTCGTCCACCTCAACAGCCCGCTGAAGATGGACGACAGCTGCACCGGCGATCCGTGCGAGATCTCGGCGACGGGTGTGGTGCCGGCCTACGGCAACATCTCCGGCACCTTCACGTGGGTCGACGGCGAACTGGTGGCCACGACGAAGGCCGAGGACACGTGCGTGAGCAACGAGACGAAGAAGGTCATCGTCCAGCACGGCTACGACGAAGTGGTCACGTTCCACCTCACTCCGGTGGTCACCCTCGGCCCGGACGTCATCGCCTGGCTCGGGACCTACTCGGAGGTGTCCACCCCCACGGCGGAGGCGGTGGCAGCCTCGGCCGCTGATTGCACCCCAGGGTTTCGCTCGCTGGCGATCGCAGCGACCACGACCAAGCCCTACTTCGACGGGCTGTGAGGGGCGCGCATGGCCGACGGGCCGGACGCGGATGCCCTGCACGCCCTGGGCCAAACGGTGGAAGACGCAGCGCGGGCGGTGGAGCGCCTGCATGCCTCGATCCATCTCGGTTTGCGAGGCATCTACTGGTTCGGTGAGCCGGCCGACGCGCTCCGGGTGACGTGGTCGAACGGCACGGGCCCGGCGATGCTGCGTACGGCGGAACGGCTGCGGACGATGGCCACAGCCATCGGCCGGTTCGCCGTGGAGTCCGCCCCGAGCGACGTCGAGAGCCCCGGGCGCGATGGTGGTGACGCCTAGAGGCGTGGTTCGTGGCAGCACCGACCTGCCAGCGGGGATGCTCGGGAGGTGTCGGACGCAATCGGCCACGACGGTCCAACGACGTTCCCGACCATGCCTAGAGTTCGGGCATGCAGGAGCTGGTGGGGCGGCACGCCGAGTTGAGCGACGCGCGTGCTCGGATTGATCGAGCGGTGGAGGGTGCAGGGAGCTCGTTGATCCTCGTCGGCGAGGCCGGAATCGGGAAGTCCTCGTTGCTCGATG
>JAOBWQ010000373.1 GCA_025463425.1 Ilumatobacteraceae bacterium
TCCGCACCGCCGACCTCGCCGCCACCGACACCGAGCTGTTGACGGCCCTATGGGATCTCGTCTGGGCCGGCGAGGTCACCAACGACTCACTCGCGCCGCTGCGCGCGGCGATCAGCGGCGGCACCAAACGGTCAGCGGCGGCCAAGACTCGCGGCCGTCCTCGTCCCGGCCGGCTGACCCGGCTCGGACCACCAGCGGGCGCAGGGCGTTGGAGCCTGGTCGCGCCACTCTTGCTGCCGCGCCCGACCCCGACGGCCATCGCCCACGCCAGCGCGCTGCAGCTGCTCGAACGCCACGGCGTGCTGACCCGCGAGGCCGTCGCGGCCGAGGGCGTGGTCGGCGGGTTCAGCGCGGTGTACGGGGTGTTGAAGGTGCTCGAAGAGCGTGGGCAGGTCCGCCGCGGCTACTTCGTCAACGGTCTGGGCGCCGCCCAGTTCAGCCTGCCGGGTGCAGTCGATCGACTGCGCAGCCTCCGCGACGGGCCGGACGGGCTGCATCCCGAGACCGAACCGCAGCCGATCGTGCTCGCCGCCACCGATCCCGCCCAGCCATATGGCGGCACCTTGCCGTGGCCCGACCACGCCGGTCGGCCGGCGCGTTCGGCGGGCGCGATGGTGGTGCTGGCTGCTGGTCAGGCGCTCGCCTGGTTCGATCGACGCAGCCACCACCTGCTCATGTTCCCCGCGGCGGCCGAAAGTGGCGGCTGGGCCGACGCGTTGGCCACCCTGGTGAAAGACGGCAGGGCACGTTCGGTCGAGGTGCGCAAGATCGATGGTGAACCTGCAGGCACGGGGCCCGTCGTCGACCAGTTGAAGCGCGTCGGCTTCGTCGATGGTTACCGCGGCCTGACCCTTCGTCAGTGATGGCGCGCTGGTCCTCTCACCTGCGGCGACGTGTACAAAATGTCAAATCGTGTGACCTGCCCTCGTCGACCGGTGTGGCTACAGTCACGCCATGTTCGTCATCTTGCCGATCGTCATCTCGGTCGTGGTCATCGTCATCGTCGTCGTGTCGCTCAAGTCGAGCGGAGCGTTCGGTCCCTCCAAGGCCAAGCGTGAGCTGGCTCAGCAACTGATCGCCACCGGCGAGAAGGCACGGGCCACGATCTTGGCCATCCAGCCCACCGGCACGGTGGTCAACAACATCAACATCCAGTGCCGACTGCAGTTCCGGATCGAGCCACTCCGCGGAGGCCAGCCCTTCGCGGGGGAGAAGAAGAGCCTGATCCCGCAGACGTCGATGCCGCGCATCGGCGACGTGTGGCCGTGCTGGTTCAATCCGGCCAACCCCGCCGAGTTCGCCGTCGGCCAGCCGACCCAGATCACGCCGGAGCAGATCGCACTCTTCCACGAGTTCGGCATCCGCCACCCGCTCGATCCGCAGCAGCAGTACCAGCAGCCCCAGCAGGGCTACCCGCAGCAACAGGGCTACCCGCAGCAGCAACAGGGCTACCCGCAGCAACAGGGCTATCCCCAGCAGCCCCAGCAGGGCTACCCACAGCAGCCGCAGGCCGGCTACCCACAGCAGCCCCAGCAGGGCTACCCGCAGCAGCCCCAGCAGGGCTACCCGCAGCAACCCGGCTACCCGCCGCAGCAGTAGGCACACCCCGTTCTTTGCGGGCGTCGGGCCCCTGTGGGGTCCACGGACTGCAACGTTCGGGATGGGGTGAGCGAGGGCTGGCGCGTCAGGCGCCCGCAGGGCGGCCGACCGCACGGAGGCCGGCCCAGGCGAGGTCGCTGATCTGACGGGAGATCACGTTCGGGTCGAACTGATCTCCGTTGTCGACGAGCCGGCGGCTGACGCCTTCGGCCAGCCCGACAAGCGCGTGGGCAAGTGTTCGCTGATGCTCGGCGTCGATGTCGGCGGCGATCAACGGCTTGATCGCCTCGGCCACCTGCGCGGTGACCTTGCGGACGGCGTCGTTGAACTCCTCGTCACGCCGGGCGCCGCTGCCGAACAGCAGCAAGAAGGCATCGTGGTCGTCGGCGACCCAGCGGAAGTAGGCGGTGAAGCCGAGCTCGGTCTGGTGCTTGCCGTCCGTGGCGCCCGCGGTTGCCTTGGCGATCGCGGTCAACAGCCGCGCCCCGACCTCGTCGAGCAGGGCGAGGTAGAGCTCGCGCTTGGAATCGAAGTGCTGGTAGACCACCGGCTTGGTGACGCCGGCGGCCTCGGCGACGTCGTTCATCGATGCGCCGTGATATCCCTGACGAGCGAACACCTGCAGCGCGACATCGAGCAGTTGCTCGCGTCGAGCGGAGGCGGAGAGGCGGATCGACATAGGAGTTACCACAGAGTAATGAGCACGCGGTCGTTCTCCACGGCGCGCTCACAAGCCGCGTGCGACGTCGTCCTTCTCGGCCGCTTTGACCGCGTAGCCGATCACGATCGCCGGAGCCAGGAGCACGGATCCGATGATCATCGTCGTCGTGATGATCGTGACCTTGCCCTGTGAGAACGTCGTGGCGAGGGCGACGAAGAACATCACCACTGCGATGAGGAACATCACGTAGCCGACGCGCGACGCGATCGCGTTCCACTTCGCCACAGCCGCGCGTCGAGCGCGCACCGCGTCCACGACGGGCGCCGCCGGCGGCGCGGGCGAAGGGGATGCGGGGTCGTCGTGGGTCATACAGTCTCTCGGCATGGTAGAGCGGAGTCGGCAATGACGGTGCATCTCGAACGGCGCAACCGGGTCGCGCTGGTCACGATCGACCGTCCCGAACGCCGCAACGCGGTGGACCACGCGACACTGATCGAGCTCGTCCGCGTCCAGGGAGAGGTCGCCCGCTCCGACGCTCGATGCCTCGTGTTGACCGGCGCAGCGCCGGCGTTCTGCGCCGGCGCCGACCTCACCGGAGTGGAGAGCGGTGCGTTCCTCGACGCCCTGAGTGCTGCCTTGCGCGGCTTCACGGCGTTGACGATCCCGACCATCGCCGCGATCGATGGCCCGGCGCTGGGTGCCGGTACCCAGCTCGCGATCGCGTGTGACCTGCGCGTCGCGACCGATCGCAGTGTGTTCGGCATCCCGGCGGCCAAGCTCGGTCTCGTCGTCGATCAGTGGACCGTCGAGCGGCTGACGCGGGAGATGGGCTGGCCGGTCGCGCGAGCGATGCTCGTGGCCGCGCAGACCTATACGGCCGAGCAGCTGCTCAACACCGGTTCGATCCATCGCAGGGGCGGCCTCGACGAGGCGCTGGCCTGGGCCGACGAGGTTTCGCGCCTGGCTCCGTTGACGATCGCCACCCACAAGTTGGCGCTGGAGACGTCGGGGCCGCCGCCTCCGCTCGACGAGGCCGTGGAGCAGGCACGTGTGGGCGCGTGGGCCAGTGCCGATGCCGAGGAGGGGCGGATCGCGTTCTTGGAGAAGCGCCCGCCCAGGTTCACCGGCTGCTGACGGGCAGCCGGTCGGTCAGATGGCAGCCGGCAGCAGGCGGTTGATGTTCTCGTACATGAAGTACAGGATGACGATGCCGGGGATGATCGCGGTGGCGATCCCGATCCATGAGTTGCGCAGCCGCTTGGCGAGTCGATAGCAGCCGTACCAGACCAAGCCGAACAGCAACGCCCAGATCGCGACTTGAGGGAACGCGGCGGTGTCGTCGAACCAGCCGGCGTCGAACGCGTCGTCGGAGAACAGGCTGGCCGGATCGACCGACGTGGTGGGCCCGTCCGTGGCCACGGGACCTGCGCCGGCGACGCTGGATGTCGCAGTCGAATCGGGCAGCGAGCCGCCCGGATCGGCGATGCTGGGGGCGGTGCTGGTGGCACTCCCGCCGGCCGGCAGGGTGCCGTCGTCGGGCAGCGCGGTGTCGCTGGTGTCGAAGGTGCCGTCGTTGGCGCCCTCGCCGTAGTACGTGCTGGTGGCGCCGACCGGGGCACTGCGGGCCGGGTCGAGGGCCGCGTGCACGACGAGGCGATGCGACGACGTGCCGATCGGCGTGCAGGTGATCAGCGTCAGTGTCGCAGATCCCGGCGGGCCGGGGTCGGTGACCACCTTGTAGTCGCTCGGGCTGACGATCTCGGAACCGGTCACGATGTAGGAGTAGGCGTTGCCGAGGATCGTGGTGACATCGACCTCGTCCCCCGGCTGCAGGTGATCGAGGTCGTAGAACGGCGCGAGGTGGGTGGTGCGGTGCCCTGCCAGCACGGCGTTGCCGAGCTGGCCCGGGATCGGCGTGTTGGGGAAGTGCCCGACACCCGCGGCGAGGTTGTCCTTGCTGACGCCGGCGACGATGAAGAAGTGCAGGTCGATCTTCGGGATGCGGATGATGCCGAGGCTGTCGCCGGGCTGGATGTTGCCGAGGATCTGCTCGACCGGCGCGATCGACGTGGTGGTCGTCTCTGCCGGCAGCGTGGTGGTTGCTGCAGGATCGGTGACCACACCCGTGTCGGCCGTGAGCGTGTTGGTGGTGGCCGGGATGGTGGTGGTCGGTGCAGCCGGCGGCACGGTGACGTCGCTGACACCCCGATCGGCCAGTTGTTGCTCGAACTCGTTCTGGAGGTGGTCCTGGGCGCGAGCGGTCTGGATGCCGGTGCCCCACAGCTGATAGGCGACGAAGCCGAACATCAGCATGCCGATGGTGATCAGGGCTCGTCCGATGTGGCCGACGACCCAACGCCAGTCGCGCGGCTCCTTCGGTCGGTCCCAGCGGTTGATCCGCTTGCGCCGGCGCTTCCCACTCGGGCGTGGTTCGGTCGCGGCTGCGCCGATCGATGTGCCGACGATCGACACCTGCGGCGACGTCGGACCAGCCAATGGTGCGCCGGCCGGCGGAGCGAAGCCGGCACTGGGCATGTCGCCGGGTTCATGAATTGAAGGGGTGTCCGCCACCCTCTGCAGAATAGCGGCGCAACGCCCGGAACTCGGGGCACGCTGGGCAGTTGGATGCTCCGATGAGTAGCGTCGTGGTCGCTTGGAAACCGTGGTGCAACTCTCGAACGCAGTGGCCGTGCTCGGGCAGTTCCCGGTCCTCGCAGGAGCCGACCTCACCGTGCATCGCGGCGAGATCGTCTTGCTCCAGGGTCCGAACGGCGCCGGCAAGACCTCGCTGCTGCGTCTGTTCGCCGGCCTGCTCCCGCTCGCTCGCGGCGAGGGCACCGTGCTCGGATGCGATCTGCGGACGAACCGGGAGAGCATCCGCAGGCGGGTCGGACTGCTCGGCCACGCCAATGGCTTGTACGCCGACCTCACGGTGACCGAGAACGTGCGCTTCTGGGGCGCCACCGTCGGTGCCAGCTCGGCCGAAGTCGACGCCGCAATGGTGCGGATGGGGCTGGCTCAACGGTTGGCCAAGGTGCCGGTCGGCAAGCTCTCCGCCGGCCAGAAGCGGCGAACCGCGCTGGCGTGCCTGGTCGCTCGCCGGGCCGAGCTGTGGCTGCTCGACGAGCCGCACGCCGGTCTCGACGCCACGGGTCGGGACGAGCTCGATGCAACGCTGCGCGAGGCGACGGCCATGGGCGCGACGATCATCGTCGCCAGCCATGAACTGGAGCGCGCCGGCGCGCTCGCCACTCGTCTCGTCGAAGTCGTGGGCGGTCAGATCCGCGAGAAGGCCCGTTCAGTCGGGCCGCTCGGCGCCTTCGGAACCACCGGGGAAACCGTCTGATGTTCCGCACCGCGCGCCTCGTCGCCGCCAAGGACCTCCGCATCGAGTTGCGCAGCCGGGTCGTCACCAACCAGGTGCTTCCGTTTGCAGCGATCGTGATGGTGATGTTCGCCTTCGCGCTGAACACCGACGCCGTCGTCGAACGGGTGGCGCCGGGCCTGGTCTGGCTGGCGACGCTGTTCAGCCTGCTGATCCTCGTCCAGCGCTCGTTCGCGATCGAGACCGCCGACGGCGCCACCGACGCGATGCGCGCGGCGGGCGTCGATCCGGCCGGGATCTTCCTCGGCAAGGCCCTTGCCTTGGCTGCCGAGCTGGCCGTGCTGGAGATCGTGCTGCTGGCCACGGCCGTCGTCCTCTACCGCCAGGATCTGCGTGCAAGTGGCGTCGTGCTGTTGGTCACCACGTTCCTGGCCGCGACCATTGGACTCGCCCTCGTCGGTACGCTCTATGGCGGCCTTGCTGCCGGTGTTCGTGGTCGGGAAACGCTCCTCCCGCTCCTCCTGCTTCCGGTGGTGGCGCCCGTGCTGATCGGTGCCACTCGAGCGACAGAAGCCGCGCTCGGCACCGCAGGCGCTGTGGTTGCAGATGGTTGGCCGTGGTTGGGCCTGCTCGGTGTCTTCGTTGCGTTGTTCAGCGTCGGCGGCACCTTGGCGTTCGGCCCCCTGATCGAGGAATAAGGCATGACGGACAACGCAGTCACCCATCAGCAGGTCATCGCCACGCCGGCCAGCCCGGCCCCCACGGTCGCCCGCGCTCGGCAGCGCCGCACATCGGCCACCGGCACGCCGTTCACCCGTGCGCTCGGCATCGCCACGATCATCGCGATGGCTGTCCTCTTGCTGTTCGGGCTGTTCCTCTCGCCCGCCGATGTCGTGCAGGGCGAGAGCGTGCGCATCCTCTACATCCACGTCGGCACGGTGTGGGTGGCCTACGTCGCGTTCGGGATGACCGCGCTCTCGTCCGCAGCGTTCCTGTGGAAGCGCACGACATCGCTGACATGGGACCGCATCGCCGGCGCCAGCGCCGAGGTCGGCGTGCTGTTCATGGCCCTCACCCTCTTCGCCGGAGCGTTGTG
>JAOBWQ010000459.1 GCA_025463425.1 Ilumatobacteraceae bacterium
ACATCGACGGCGAGCGGATCGACGAGGGCGATGCCGCCCGGCCAGGCGAACTGGGCCAGGGCGAGCTTCGGGAAGTACGTGCGCTCACGATGGAACTCGGAGTCGAACGCGTAGCGCGGTTCGGCGAGCAGGGTGTCGACGAGCTCGACGAGCTCGGTCTGCGTCGCGATCCACGTGTAGTTCACGTAGGCGAATCTCCCTCGACGACATCGCGCCCACTCATCGTCCACGCCATCGTGCCACCCGCGATGTTGATGACGTCGAGGCCCTCGTCGGACAGGAGCTCGCACGCCCGCATGCTGCGACCGCCCGACTTGCAGATCACGTACGTGGGACCGTCGCCCCGGAACGCATCGACGTTGTCGGGCACGGTGCCGAGCACGACGAGCTTGGCACCCGGGACGTGGCCGCTCCGGTACTCATCGACCTCGCGGACGTCGATCAGACGCGCCGAGGTGCCGTTGATGGAATCGAGCTGTGCCGCCAGCTCGTCGATGCTGATCTCGGATATCGCCATGGTGTGCTCCTCTCCCCGGGCACGCTACTCAACTGGGCAGGTCCTCCGGCATGTTCACGTTGATCAGGGCTTCGTCGCGGATGCCGACCTCGATGACGCTCAGCGATGCGAGGGCACGGTGCACGGCGCGCTCGCCGCCGTCGAACAGGGTCTGGAGCGTTGCCGCGCAGGAGGGTGACCATCGCGCGAACAGCGGCTCGATCCGGCCGGTCCGGCCGACAGCGACGTCGCAGGGTGCGGCATCGAGGAGCGCACTCACGGATTCGGCGTCGAGCCACGGGAGATCGCATGCCGCGACGAGGACCGATCCCGGAGCCGCGACTTCGAGGGCGCGAAGGATGCCTCCGAGAGGACCCTCGCCGGGATGCTCGTCGGGCACCGCCTCCAAGCCCGACGCCAGATCGGCCGGGCCCACCGCAACGACACGCTCGATGCCGGCGGCTCGCATCGCGGCGGCCACTCGCCGGGCCATCGGCAGGCCATCGATCTCGATCAACGCCTTGTCGCGTCCCATCCGCCGGCTCCGGCCACCGACGAGCACGGCGCCGAGCACCGCACCGGGTGCCCGATGCGGCCGTTCGTGGGGCCGGTCGTCCTTCGAGTCGTCGTGCACGCTGCGCTCAGCCGGTGGTGGGGATGCCCGCCGGGTCGAGCTGGAGGATGAACACGTTGATCCGCTCGGCCTCGTCGGCCTCACCGATCTCGTCGGCCATCTGCCCGAGCCCGCGCAGCGCACGGAGGAACCCGCGGTTCGTCTCCGCCGCCCACCGCACATAGCCGGAACCCTTCCAACCGTTGGCGCGCAAGGCGTCGAGGCCGCGGTGGTAGCCGACCCGGTAGGCGGCGTAGCGCTCGATCGTGTCGCGGCCGAGGTCGCCAAGGCGCGCCCACGCGTCGACGTATCGGGGCCAGCGCGCCACAACCGCTGCCACTGCCGCTCGGCGGTCGCCCTGCTCCAGCCCGAGCGCATGCTGCAGGGCGAGGCTGGCCTCGGGATCCGGCAACGGCAGCACCGTCGTGGGCGGACCCGATGTGTACAGGTTGATCGGACGGTTGTCGCTCATCCCGCCACGCTACGGCGACGACGCGCGTTCGGCCGCGGCGCGGGTATGACACGTCCGGCGCAGGTCACCGGCATATGGTGGCGGCATGTTCGCCCTCACCTACGACACGGCGAAGACGATCGCGATCGCGCTCGTCGCGATCTTCGTGATCCTCGCCGTGGTCTCGGCCAAGGTCGCTGCCAGCGTCACCAAGAAGGTGCTCGGCGTGCTGATCCTCGGTGCCCTCGCGGTCGGCGTCTGGTCGCAACGTCAGGCGTTGCAGACCTGCGCCGACAAGGTGCGCGCCGGCGGCACCCAGACGTGCAAGTTCTTCGGGTCGGAAGTGCCGATCAGCTCGCCGATCCCGGGGCACTGACGTCCCAGCTCGACGCCCACGGTCCGCCGGCGGCATCGACGATCGCCTTGACCACCGTGCTCGCGAACAGCTCGGAGTTGCTCATCGGCGCGTCGTGCCGGCAGTCGTCGAGCACGATCAGATCCGTTGCGGGGAACATCTCGTGCAGCGCGTCCATGCCGAGCACGTGCTGGTGGTTGGCCCGCGAACCACGCGCTGTCACGACGGGGCAGCGCACGTCGGCAGCCATCCACGGCTGGTTCGCGCTGAGGTCGTTCAACTCGCCGACCATGGCGACGCCTTCGCGGCGACGAACCGCTCGCGTCCGCTCCGGCAACGACTCCCAGAGCGCGTCACCGACGACCCGACGCATGAACTGCTCGGCCGCCTCGGATGGGTCGACCGCCTCACGCGCGATCGCCGAGCCCGTGTCCCTCGGCCACCACGGCTCCCACGACATCGGCGTCTCGTACACAGCGACGCCGGCGACGAGGTCGGGATGCCGTGCAGCCGCGGCCAGCACGACGTCGCCACCGAAGCTGTGGCCGATCAGCACGGCTCGCCGCCCGGCCAGCAGGTCGACGAGATCAGCGACCTGTGCGGCCATGTCGAACGGGCCGGGATGGGTGCCCGACGCGTCCACCGATCTGCCGTAGCCACGCCGGTCGTAGCGCAGGACCCGGTAGCGGCCGTCGAGCCGGCGGCTCAGCCGCAGCATCCCCGTCGAACGGTCCATCGTCCCGTGGACGAGCCCGATCAACGGGGCGTCGATCGCTCCCTCCTCGTCCGCCCAGATCGCCACCATCCGCAGCGAGGATAACGG
>JAOBWQ010000464.1 GCA_025463425.1 Ilumatobacteraceae bacterium
CCGCAAGTGAGGCCACTGCAACTTTGCGGGCGAACTTGTCGGTCACTTCGGCGGCGGCGATGAGCACGTCCCGGACAGTAGTCCGCGGATATCCCAAGCTTGAGCGGTTCGCACGGCCCGAGCGAACCCCTCAAGAAAACGCCTTGCCCGCGGCGTCGACGTGGTGCCGCCGCGGGCAGAGCCTGCGCTGACGGAGCGGATACAACGCCAGCGACCTACAACAGTCGACCATGACGGGGGATGCGCACGGAGGTGGTCACCGGTCCTTGGAGGGACGTAGCACGAACGGTGGAGGTGTCACGACTTTCTGAAGCTCGTTCATCGTCATCCACGTTGTGAATTCCTCAAGGGACAGACCTTCCCTGGTGATACCTAGGTATTCACAAGCAATCTTGTGTGCCGTACCGACCGAAGACCGCTTCTGCCTGCATGTTTGCGGGCTTAGCACCTTCCCCTTTGTGCGTCGATTGCGAGCCGACAACCAATCGGAGAACTCATACAAGGACATGGTGACCAACTTTCATAGGATGGAGCCGTGGAATTCCGACGCATCACCAACTTGCCTCCGTACGTCTTCGCCATCATCAACGGCCTGAAGATCGAGGCACGTCGAGCAGGCGTCGACGTCATCGACCTGGGGTTCGGCAACCCCGACATCCCCTCTCCGCAGATCGCCGTCGACAAGCTGGCCGAGGCCGCGCAGAACCCGAAGAACCACCGCTACTCGCTGAGCCGTGGCCTGCCCAAGCTGCGTGAGGCCGTGGCCGCGCTGTACGAGCGGAAGTGGAACGTCACCCTCGACCCCGAGCTGGAGATCACCAACACGATCGGCTCCAAGGAGGGCTTCAGCCACCTGATGTGGGTGCTGCTCGATCGCGGGGATGCGGCGATCGTGCCCAGCCCGAGCTATCCGATCCACATCTACGGTCCGTTGTTCGCCGGCGCCGACCTTCGCCAGGTGCCGATGCGTCACCTCGCCGATCCACGGGTGCAGGGCGACTTCACCGGTGACTTCTTCGACAGCCTCACCACCGCGTACGACGTCGGCTGGCCCAAGCCACGCGTGCTCGTGATCTCCTTCCCGCACAACCCGACGGGCGCCGTCGTCGATCTCGACTTCATGCAGAAGGTGGTCGACTTCTGCCGCGAGCGGGAGATGATCGTCGTCCACGACTTCGCCTACGCGGACATGGGCTTCAACGGTTACAAGCCACCCTCGATCCTGCAGGCCGAGGGCGCGAAGGAGTGCGCGGTCGAGCTGTACAGCATGACCAAGAGCTTCTCGATGGCCGGATGGCGCAGCGCGTTCCTCGTCGGCAACGCCGAGGTCGTGCAGGCGTTGGTCAAGCTCAAGAGCTACCTCGACTACGGCATGTTCCAGCCCGTCCAGATCGCTGCCACGGTGACGATGAACGAGGCCCAGGACTACCCCGAGGAGATCTGCGCGATCTACCAGGGCCGGCGCGATGCGCTGATCGACGGCCTCGCCCGGATCGGCTGGGAGATCCCGAAGCCGAAGGGTTCGATGTTCGTCTGGGCGCCGATCCCGGAGCCGTACAAGGACATGGACTCGATCGAGTTCTGCTCGCACATCGTCCGCGAGTGCGAGGTCGCGCTCTCGCCCGGCGCCGGCTTCGGCCCGGGCGGCGAAGGTTTCGTCCGGTTCGCGCTCATCGAGAACGAGCAGCGCATCGCCCAAGGCCTCCGCAACCTGAAGCGCGGCCTGACCAAACTTGGTTGATCGCTCTGGCCGGGTTGGGCTGATCGCTGTTCGTTCACGCGCCCGTCACATGTTCGCCACAGTGCGCGAATCGCAGTTCGTTATCTTGCCGGGGTGAGCTCCTACGTCGTGCGGGTGTGGCTGCCGGATCGTCCCGGTGCGTTGGGTCAGGTTGCCAGCAGGATCGGCGCGGTGCGCGGCGACGTCGTCGGCATCGAGATCCTCGAGCGCGGCGGCGGCAGCGCCATCGACGAACTGGTGGTGAGCCTGCCCGACGAGGTGACTCGGGAGCTGTTGCTCGCCGAGATCGCCCAGGTGGACGGCGTCGCGGTCGAGGACGTTCGTCCGATCGACCCGCTCCGTCCCGACGCCGGGATGCTGGCGCTGGAGATCGGCGCGGCCCTCGTCGAGACCGAGATCGACAAGCGCCTGGATGTGTTCTGCGAGAGCCTGCAGCACCTCGTCGATGGCTCGTGGTCACTGGCCATGCGCACCGCGGACGGCACGACGTTGGTCGAGCGGGGCACGCCGCCCGACCGGGGTTGGCTCGCTGCGTTCTTCGCCGGAAGCCGCCACATCCCGGCCACCGGGTTCGGTGCCTCGGCGCCCGGCGATGTCGTCTGGTGCCACCTCGATCGGGCCGGCGTCTCCGTCGCCGCTGGACGCGATGACCGACCGTTCCACACCAGGGAACGGCTGCAGGTCGGGCTACTCGGCCGGATCGTCGACGGCTTGCTCCCGGCTGCGCTCGACGGCTCGTAGCCACTGCGCATGCAGCGCATCGGCGAGCAGCCGATCCTCGGCGGGTCGGAACTCAGCGTCGAGCTGCCACTGGTCGGTGATCGCATCGAGCGACGGCCACACGCCCTCGGCCAGACCGGCGAGGAACGCAGCGCCCAGCGCGGTCGTCTCCTGATCGACCGGCCGGCGCACGGTGACACCGAGCTGATCTGCTTGCATTTGCAACATTGCGTCCATGGCTGACGCGCCGCCGTCGACGCGTAGATCGCGCACGACCGTGCCGGAGGCCTTCGACATCGCGTCGACCGCGTCGCGGACCTGGTAGGCCATCGAGTCGACGACGGCTCGAGCGAGGTGGGCGCGACCGCTGCCGCGGCTGATCCCGATGATCGTGCCCCTGGCGTAGGGGTCCCACCATGGACTGCCCAACCCGGTGAAGGCCGGCACGACGAACACCCCGCCGCTGTCGCCGACGCTCTCGGCGAGCGGTCCGATCTCGGCCGCAGAGTCGATGATCTGCAGGCCGTCGCGCAGCCACTGCACCGCCGCGCCGGTCACGAAGATCGCGCCCTCGAGCGCATACGTGGTGGTGCCGTCGGCCAGCGTCCAGGCGACGGTGGTGAGCATCCCGTCGGTGGGCGCCGGGCAGGTCTGGCCGACGTTGAGGAGGATGAAGCTGCCCGTGCCGTAGGTGTTCTTGGCCATCCCCACCGTGAAGCAGGCCTGGCCGAACAGCGCGCTCTGCTGATCACCGGCGATGCCCGAGATCGGGATGCCGGCCGGTGCACCGCACACGTCGCTGGTGATGCCGAAGCGTCCGCTCGATGGCAGCACGCTGGGCAGCGCGGCTATCGGCACGCCCAGCAGGTCGCACAGGTCTGGATCCCACGCAAGCGAGCGGATGTCGAACAACATCGTCCGGCTCGCGTTCGATGGGTCGGTGGCGTGCACGGTGCCACCGGTGAGGTTCCACAGCAGCCACGAGTCCACGGTGCCGAGGGCGAGGTCGGGCGAGTCGACGACACCACCCTCGGTCAACATCCAGGCGAACTTGGTGCCGCTGAAGTACGGATCGAGGACGAGGCCTGTTCGCTCGCGCACGATCGGCAGTGCGCCGTCAGCGGTGAGCGTGTCGCAGCGCGCCGCGGTGCGACGGTCCTGCCAGACGATCGCCCGGTGGAGTGGCTTGCCCGAGCTACGGCTCCACGCCACGGCGGTCTCGCGCTGGTTGGTGATCCCGATCGCCCGTGGCGGTTCGGGCAGTTGCTCGATCACCTCGTGCAGGGTGACCTTGACGGCCTCCCAGATCTCGCCGGCGTCGTGCTCGACCCAGCCCGGTTGGGGGAAGAACTGGGTGAACTCGCGGTAGGACGCGATCGGCGCGCGGCCGTCGACGAACACCGCCCGGGTGCGAACACCGGTGGTGCCGGCGTCGATCGCCAGGACGCAGGTGTCGGCGGAGGTCTCGTCGCCCATCAGCGTCAGCGGCGTTTTGGCTTGCTCTTGTGGTACTGCGACGGGCCGGTCGAGGTGCGCTTCGTCGGCGCCGGCCGGTTGCGGACGCCGGCCGCGCCGCCAGGGCCGGACCGCGCTGTTGCCGTGGCCGGACGCGCTTCACGTTCGGTACGGAGGTCCTTCATCGTCTTGCGCTGGTAGCCGAACTTGCACAGCACCGCACCGAACAGGAGGTACATCGGGCCGCTCGACAGGAGCCCGGCGAACAGACCGACCTGGATCGACTTGTGCTGGATCATCTTGTAGTAGATGACGTACGCCACCGTGGCCAGACCGACGTAGAGCAGCCACTCGCGGGTCAGCCGCTTCCACGGCACCTTGCGCGTCGAATCCCAGGCCATGGACAGTTCCTACCACGCCACCGGGGTACGCCGCGCGATCCGCATCGTCGTTCAGGCGCCCGGCGAGGGCACCGCCGGAAAGGCGGGTTGGGTGCTCTCGATGAAGCCGGGGTAGTCGTAGACGGTGATCGCTCCGGTCTGCAGCTCGCCGTCGCCGGCCGGCCACTGACGGCCCTTGCCGTCGACGAGGAGATCGACCCGCTGCACGTCGTGGACCTCGGCGGCCGTGAACACGATCTGCGCGACGGCGTCGACGAGGTTGCCGCTGTTCAGGTCGAGCAGTTGATCCGACACGTCGACGACGAGGGTGCCGCTCGGCTGGAGCACGGCGGAGTGGAGGGTGAGCCCGTCCGGGATCGCGGTCCGCAGGCGGGCGTTAACCTCGACCACCGTCAACGAGCCGAACAGCGACTGCAGCCGTTGCGTCGCGGAATCACCGACGTCGCGTTGCGCCGGGCGGAGCCGCTGCACATCGCTCGGCGAGGCCGGGGCGAGCAGGTAGATCCGATCGGTGCCGCTGGTCGGTCCGGCGGTCTGGCTCTCGCTGTTCGTCAGGCTCGGCCGGTCCGAGCCGGTGATCTCCTGCGGCGCGGTGTCGTCGTCGATGCCGCACGACGACAGCACCAACAACATGCCCACCACCACTGCGGCGAGACGACCACGGGTGAGTCGAAAGGCGGTCACACGCCGACCTCCTCGGCCGGCAGTTCGATCACGAACCGCGCCCCGGGTTCGCCGTCGCGGCGATCCTCGACGCGCACGTTGCCGCCGTGCAGCCGGACGTGCTCGTCGACGAGGGCGAGCCCGAGTCCGGCGCCGTCACTGGAGCTGCGTCGTCCGGCCACTGCACCGCGGGCGAAGCGCTCGAAGATGATGTGGCGCTCCTCCAGCGGCACGCCCGCGCCATGGTCCTCGACCGCGATCCACACGTGGCCGAGCGGCTCCCCGTCGTTCTCGGCCTCGGTGACCGTCACCTCGGGCTCACCACCGCCGTGCAGGCGCGCGTTGTCGATGAGGTTGGCGATGACGCGTGCCAACCTGCGTCGGTCGACCTGCATGATCAGGCCCTCGGCACGCTCGCTGACGGTGACCGGGGTGCCCGGGAGGCTGCTGACACCGATGGCCTGGCGAACGAACTCGGCGACGAGGAGGTCTTCGAGATGGAGGCGGATCGCGCCGGCGTCGAAGCGCGAGATCTCGAGCAGATCCTCGACCAGACCCTGGAACCGGGAGACATCCGCGACGAGGAGGTCGAGTGCTGACTGGGCCCGATCGGGCATGTCGTCGCGTCGGGCCTGCATGACCTGCACCGAGGCGGCGAGTGTCATCAGTGGCGACCGCAGCTCGTGGCTGACGTCGCTGGCGAAGCGTGCATCGCGCTCGACGCGCAGCTGCAGCGCGGACGCCATGTCGTTGAACGAGTTGGCGAGGACGCGGAGATCGTTGTCGTCGCTGGTCTCGAGCCGGGTGTCGAGCCGGCCTCCGGCGATCGCCTTTGCCGCCTGAGCCGCGTCTCCCAGCGGCTTGACCGCACGGCGCGACGCGACCGAACCGAGCACCACGCCGAAGCAGGTCGTGATGAACCCGGCGAACAGCAGCGAGAGACCGACGCTACGCAACGTGTCGTTGATCTCGGTGAGGCTGAAGAACTCGAAGTACGACGCGTCCACTTCCGGCAGGGGCACACCGACCACCAACACGTGCGCGCCGTCGACGGTGATCACCATCCGTGACGGCGTCTGGTTGTTGATCACGGCAACCTTCATCGCCGACGGGATCGCATCGTCGCCGAAGCCCGCCGCGCTGCCCACCCAGGCGTCCTGGTAGTTCAACAGCGGACGAGCGATGCCATATGCGGTCAGCGTGTTGATCACGCCCTGCCCACCCACCGGGCCGCTGTTCAGCGCGTTCAGCGCGACGCTGGCGTCGTGGTACGTCTGGTCGATGCTGGCCCGCTCGCGCTGCTTGATCAGCGTGCTCTTGGTGAAGCTGAACGTGATCGCGGCGAGGAAGATCGAGAGGGCCAGGAACCCGAGGCTGAAGGTGAGCAGGATGCGCGTGCGCAGCCCGAACCTGGGCACGTGAACTCGCCCCAGGGCACGCCACGCCCGTCCCCAGAACGGAACCCGCTCGACGGGCTCGGCCGGCGCTGGGTCCCGCGGGCCTGGATCGCGCGAGTCGGTCACGACTGGAGTCGGTAGCCCAACCCTCGAACGGTGACCACGTGTCGTGGGTTGGCGGCGTCGGCTTCGACCTTGGTGCGCAACCGCCGGACGTGCACGTCGACCAGCCGGCCGTCGCCGAAGTAGTCGTAACCCCACACCTTGTCGAGCAGAGTCTCACGGCTGAACACCCGGCCCGGGTTCTGCCCGAGCTCGACCAGCAGCCGGAACTCGGTCTTGGTCAGGTGCAGCTCGACGCCGGCGCGGAGCACCTTGCCCTCGTCCGGGATGATCTCGAGATCGCCGAAGACGAGCTTGGTGTGCCCCGGGCTCATCGGGCGGATCCGGCGCAGCAGGGCGCGGATCCGCGCGGAAAGCTCCTTGGGTGCGAACGGCTTGGTGAGGTAGTCGTCGGCGCCGGCTTCCAGTCCGGCGACGACGTCGTGCGTGTCGGCCCGGGCCGTCACCATCACGATCGGCACATCGCTGGTCTTGCGCAGGTGCCGGCACAGCTCGAAGCCGTCGATGCCCGGCAGCATGATGTCGATCAGCACGACGTCGGGTGAACCGCGATGGAAGAGGTCGATCGCTTCCTCGCCGCTACCGGCTTCGTCGACCGTCCAACCTTCGTCCTCCAGGGCCAGCTTGACCGCCGTGCGGATGCGCTCGTCGTCCTCGACCGTCAGAATTCTGGT
>JAOBWQ010000522.1 GCA_025463425.1 Ilumatobacteraceae bacterium
TGGATCGCCGAGACCCCGCCACTCGGACTGTGGCTCGATTCGTCGGCTCTCGACATCGGCGCCACCGTCGATGAGGTGATTGCGCGCGGGGATGAGGCACACGTCCACTGATCGCCAAGCCGAGCAGACGTGGCACCGAACTGCCAATCGGCGCTTACCACCGCTACTAGCCGGAACGACCACTACGCGCTCGTGCGCCAGGATGTCGTAAGCACATCCTCGTCAGCCCATGGGATATCGTCGGGACCGTGGCCGAACGTGATCTCTCGCGAACTCGGGTGTTCATCGGATTTGCCGATGGGCCGCTCGTTGGCCATCGATGCAGCATCCCGACAGATCTGACCGAAGGCGACTTCAGGTCGATGGGCGAGACCACGGGCATGGCTGTGTGGTTGTCGCCGGACGTTGAGTCACTCGTGCGGACGCGCCATGTGCCAGGGCATCGCTATGTGTTGGCTGGCGCCAGCTGGACGTACGTTGAGCCATAGCGCACCAGCGGTTCGGGCGTCATCCTGAACTCGGTTGACCGGCGACCTACCCAGCCCGCCCACGGCAGTTCCGCACGCATCGGCTGTACGTTCGCCACACCGAACTGCCGTTCCGCGCCGTTGTAGAGATACGCGATCCGAGCAGAACGCGCGCTCGGGAAGTCGGACGATTGGGCTTGATGGCCCGACATTGCCCCAGTGCGACCGTACGGTTCATTCCAGTGATCGTCGCGCGAGTTACTCGGGTGATCCGGCACGGCGGCAGCCCGGCCGCTCGCTGGGATTCGGATCGGACGCGTCGTACAGAAACGATGCTGCATCGCGATCGCTGACTTGACCTCCGGGGTCTTGTACCGGTTCGGGCGACCTGAGGCGTGTCATGGTGGGTGAGCGTGAGGCGACCGCCAATGAACCCGATGGTGATCGAGGCGACCGCGTCGGTGACGTTCGACGAGTTCTTCGGGGCGGAGTATCCGAAGCTGGTGCGACTGCTCTACGGGATGTGTGCCCGCTGGGCGTTGGCCGAGGAGTTGGCGCAGGAGTCTCTGCTCGCGGCGCACCGGCAGTGGCCGAAGGTCTCGGGGTTCGAACGACCGGATCTGTGGCTGCGCCGCGTTGCGATGAACCGGGCCGTGTCTGCTCACCGTCGACTGCTCGCTGAGGCAGCAGCGCTGGTGCGGGTGCGGTCGCTGACCTCGGTCGTGGTGCAGCCCGACGATGCTGCCGACGAAGAGGTCTGGCGGAGCGTCGCCAGGTTGCCGCGGCGTCAAGCAGCTGCGCTGGTGCTCTCCGCAGTCGAGGGTTACACGTTCGAGGAAGTGGGGCTGGTCCTGGTGTGCTCGCCGGAGACAGCTCGGACCCATGTGAGGCGGGCCCGGGAACGGCTCCGCACTGTGATCGACCGGGAGGAAGCATGACAGCAGAGATCGAAGATCGAATCGAGGCCGCGGCGGGGCGTCTCGCTGGACGTCCCGTACAGGCCCCGCAGTTCGCGCGGCTGCGCCGGCGTCGGTCGAGGGCCCGTGCGGGTGCAGCGGCGATTGCTGTCGGGGTGGTGGCTTCGAGCGCGACGTTGATCGTCGCCCGTGGTGATGATCGGGCGAGCATCACCGATCAGCCGGCGACGACTGCGTCGACGGACCCGGACACGACCGTTGTCACTACGGCGCCTTCAGTGGTCGACGAGTCACCGAGCTCATCGGCAGCCATCACGACGACGTCGATCACTGCGACGCTGCCGCCGACCACGGTGCCGTCGGAGTCACCGATCACGCAGCTGTTGAGTCCCGGGTCGAGCAGACCGATCCCGGCGGCCCCGATCGGCGCTCGATCATCGAGCGCGTTCGCATGGAGCGGCAAAGAGTTGATCGTGTGGGGCGGATACGGAACAACCGGGACACCGGCTGCCCCATCGGCCACCGACGGGACAGCCAACGACGGCGCAGCCTTCGACGTCGCGGCAGGGACGTGGAGAACGCTCGCGCCAGGCCCGCTCTCAGCTCGCTCGAGCGCGGCATCGGTGTGGACCGGGACAGAGCTGCTCGTGTGGGGCGGCGTGAACGGCTCGACCGAACTCAGCGACGGCGCGGCCTATGACCCGACGCTCGACAAATGGCAGCCCATCGCGGCGGGTGGCCCGACCAACACCGGCTCGCCACTCGCAGTTTGGGACGGAACCGAGATGATCGTCATCGGCGGGTCGTTCAGCGGCCCGCGCGACCCCAGCGCCGCGGCGTACAACCCGGTCACCGACACGTGGCGAACGCTCGCACACCCTCCCGGCAATCCACAACTCCCGATCGCCAGAGCGGTCTGGTTCGACAATGCCGTCTACGTCCTCGGCCTCGGGCAGATACCCGACGCCCCACCTCCCGTCGGCGGGCGGACCGACAACTCGTACATCCACCGATACGACCCCGCCAACGACACCTGGACCGAGCTCCCGACACCAGTCGCGGGGTCGAGTCTCGTCGCCACCAACGATTCGCTGCTGCTCCTCAACCCCCGCCCATTCGCCCAGAGCGCCTCGCTTAGCTCTGACGGACAATGGGAGCTCCTCGACGGGCCGCCACCGGGGACACCACTAGCTACTGGCACTGCGGTCTGGACCGGCGAAGACGTCGTGTTCTCCGACGGCAGCGATTTCGCGGTCGTCTACCGCCCCTCCACCCGACAGTGGGGCAAAGTGGCCGACGGGACGAACTGGAACAGAGCCACGGCCAACGTCGTCGCTGCAGACGGGCTCGTCGCACGATGGAGCGGCTACCCACTGAACCCCACCACGACATCCGACCCTGCAGGCCTGCTCATGCGCATGCCCGACGACCTCCCCGAGGCCGCCCCACCGGCGCCAGCGGTCGCAAACGCACCAGCACTCGCCGACATCCTGGGCACAGACCCCGCTGACCACGACTCGGACCTCCAACTCGCCGTTCCCGACCTGAGCTGGACGCTGTCACTCTCGAACGGCCAGACCGAACTCATCGATGGATC
>JAOBWQ010000532.1 GCA_025463425.1 Ilumatobacteraceae bacterium
TCACCCATCAGGTACCGAAGCCGTTCTTCGTCGTCGCCACGCAGAACCCGATCGAGAGCGAGGGCGTCTACCAACTGCCCGATGCACAGCGCGACCGGTTCATGATGAAGATCCTGCTGACCCACCCCACGCCCGACGAAGAGATGGTGATCCTCGACCGGATGACGGTGAACCCACCGCAGCCGGAGCAGATCATCGACCTCGCCGGGTTGCAGGCGCTGCAGGCCACCGCCGACGCCGTGTTCATCGATCGCAGCGTGCAGCAGTACGCCGTCGATCTCGTCCAGGCCACGCGCCACCCCGAGCGCGCCGGCCTCGCCGATCTCACCCCGATGGTCGCACTCGGCGCGAGCCCACGTGCGTCGATCGCGCTCGTCCGCGGCGCGAAGTCGCTGGCCCTGCTCCGCGGGCGCAGCTACGCAACCCCGCAGGACGTGTTCGACCTCGCTCCCGAGGTGCTCCGCCACCGGATGGTGCTGACCTACGACGCACTGGCTCGCGACATCACCGTCGAGCACATCCTGCACCGGCTGCTCAGCACCGTGCCCGCGACGCGCGTGTCGCCGCGCACGCCCGCTCCCTCGGTGCGCTCCGTCTTCGAGAGCTGAACGTGGACGCCACCACCGCTGCCCCGGTCGAATGGCCGACAGGACCGCCCACCGACGCGCTCGCCGAGATGCTCCGCACGTTGGAGCTGACGGTCACGCGCAAGCTCGACGGGTTCCTGCACGGTCAGCACCAGGGCATCACCCCCGGGCAGGGCAGCGAGATCGGCGAGAGCCGGATGTACCAGGTCGGCGATGACGTGCGCCGGATCGACTGGAACGTCACCGCACGCACGCGTGAGCTGTACGTGCGCGACCAGATCGCCGACCGCGACCTCGAAGGCTGGCTGGTGGTCGACGTCTCGTCCTCGATGCGGTTCTCGACGGTCGGGCCGGAGAAGGCCTCGCTGGCGCTCGGTGCCGCCGCCTCGGTGGGGTTCCTCACCGCACGCAACCAGAACCGACTCGGTGCCGTGCTCGTCGCCGGTCCGGACCTCAAGACGTTCCCGCCGCGGCCGGGTCGACCGCAGGTGCGCGCCATCCTGCACGCGATCAGCATGCCGCCGGACTCCGCTGGGCGGGGCCGCGCCGATCTCACCGCCGCGTTGCAGCGCGTTGGCGCCGTCTCGCGCCGGCGTGGGTTCGTCACCGTGATCAGCGACTTCCTCTCCCCCGGTTGGAAGGATGCGCTCGGCATGCTGGCGCTGCGCAACGACGTGCTGTGCATCGAGATCGTCGATCCGCGCGAGCTCGACATCCCGCCGGTCGGCTACGTCGCGCTCAACGACCCCGCCACCGGACGCGTTCGCGAGGTGCAGATGACGGCAGCCCTCCGCGACCGCTACCGCGACGCAGCGGCCCAGCAGCGCGCCACGATCCGCGACTCGATCCGCCGGGCCGGTTCGGACCACCTCCTGCTCAGCACGGATCAGGACTGGGTGGGCGCACTGATCCAGCACGTGCGCCGACGCAAGGTGCAAGTCGCCGGGGTCGGCGGAGGTCTGCGCCGATGATCGCCGTCACGTTCCTCAACGGCGGTCGCCTGTGGTTGCTCGTCCTCGTGCCGATCTTCGCCGCGGTCTACATCGCCAGCCAATACGCGCGGCAGAAGCACGTCGTGACGTTCACCAACATCGACCTGCTCGACTCGTTGGCCCCGAAGCGGCCCGGTTGGCGGCGGCACGTGGTGGCCGGCAGCTACCTCGCCGCAGCGATCTTCGGCATCATCGCGATCGCTCGACCCGTCGACCGCTCGATCCACCAGACCCAGTCCGGCGGCGAGATCCTGTTGGCCTTCGACACGTCGCTGAGCATGGAGGCGACCGACGTGGATCCGAACCGGCTCGACGCGGCCAAGAAGGCGGGCGAGGACTTCGTCGACCAGGTCGACAAGAACATCGAGGTCGGGCTGATCTCGTTCAACGGCAACGTCACCGTTCGCCTCTCACCGACGCTCGACCACGCTGCGGTCCGCAAGGCGATCAGCAACCTCCAGCTCGGCGAGGGCACGGCCATCGGCGACGCGCTGGCGGCCGCAGCGGAGATCATCGGGCCGCCCAGCAAGGACGCGCCCGACGCACCGGCCGGCGCCATCGTGCTGCTGTCCGACGGCGAGACCACCCAGGGCCGACCGACCGCCGACGGAACCGCCGTCGTGGCCGCCGACAAGATCCCGATCTACTCGATCGCGTTCGGCACTGCGAACGGCACGGTTGCCGACCCGAACACGGGCGACATCGTGCCCGTCCCGGTCAACAACGACGAGCTCGCCGCCACCGCGAAGACCACCGGTGGCCAGTTCTTCAAGGCGCCGACCGCGGACGCGCTCGAGCAGGCTTACGCCAAGATCAGCAAGAACCTCAACTCCACCGCCGGCGACCCGGTGGAGGTCACGGTCGAGCACACCTGGGAGTACACCGCCATCGCGATGGTGCTGCTCGCGATCGGCTGGATCCTCGGCCTCTGGCTGCTTCGCGGGCTGTTGTAGTCCCGGGTCGCGCCGGCGGCGTAGGTTCTGGCTGCATGGGGGCACTCGACGGGATCAAGGTGTTGGAGGCCGGACTGCTGGTGCAGGGTCCGCAGGCGGCTGCGCTGCTCGGCGACTGGGGAGCCGATGTCGTCAAGATCGAACTGCCGATCTTCGGCGACCAGAGCCGCTGGTTGCCGATCGCCCCGGGTGACGGGCGCGCCCCGTTCTTCATCGGCTGCAACCGTGGCAAGCGCAGTGTCACGATCGACCTGCGCGTTCCGGAGGGCAGGGACGCGTTCCTCGCCCTCGCCGAACAGGCGGATGTGTTCATCTCGAACTTCAAGTCGGGCACCCTTGACGAGTGGGGCCTGTCCTACGAGGCGGTGTCCGCACGCAACCCGCGGCTGATCTATGCGGCCGGCACGAGCTTCGGCACCGAAGGCCCCGGGGCGGGGCGAGAAGGTGCGGACTTGAGCGCGCAGGCGGCTGGTGGGCTGATCAGCACCACCGGTGTCGACGGCGAGCCCGTGTCACCGATCGCGGTGACCATCTGCGATCACATCGCCAGCCTCAACATCGCGGCCGGCGTCAGCGCCGCGCTGTACGCACGCGAGCGGACCGGTCGAGGGCAGCGGATCGACGTGTCCCTGCTGGGCGGGCAGGTCTGGGCCCAGGCGTCCGAGCTGACGGCGGCGGCGCTGTCCGGCGTCTCCGCCGGCCGATCGAACCGAGGTCACCCACTGATCCCCGGCATCTACGGCGTGTTCCCGACCAACGACGGCTGGATCGCGCTTGTCGGCGTGGCCGGAGCCGACCGCAACCGCTTCTTCGATCTCGTCGGGCGCACGGAGCTGGCAGCGCAGTTCCCCGGCCCGCTGTACTTCGGCGACACCAAGCGCGACCTGTTCGCCGCGATCGAGGTCACCATGCGCACGCGCAGCACCGCCGACTGGTGTGCGCTGTTCACGGAGCACCGGATCCGGCATGCCCCGGTGCGCACCCACGCCGAGGTCGTCACCGATCCCGACGTGTGGGCCAACGGATACATGCGGCGCGGCGCGGACGGCCAGCCCGTCGTCGCGTCCGCCGTCCGGTTCAGCGACACACCGGCGCGCACCGGCGAGGTGGCCCCTGAGCTCGGCCAGCACACCGAGGAGGTCCTCCTCGATGCCGGCTTCACGTGGGACGACATCACCGCGCTGCGCGACGCCGGCGCGATCTGACCCGGGCGCACCCGTCGGGGTCGTCCCCTGCTCTGCCGCTCGATGGCTAGGGTCCGGGTCGTGGCGGGACAGCGAACCACGAACGCGCTCCTGTCGCGGCATCGGCTCGACCGGTTGATCGAGGGCAAGCAGGTCGTCGTGCTCGATGGGCCCGGCGGGTACGGCAAGACCACCTTCGGCGAACAGTTGGTGACGAGCGTCGAGATGGCTGCGGCTCGGGTGCGCCTCGCCCAGCCCACCGACGGGCCGGGCCTGCTCGATGCGATCGTCCGGGCATGCCGGCGGGCCGGGCTCAACGACCTCGCCAACAGCATCGTCGGTCCGGCTGACGGCGGCATCGATCGCCTCCTCGGCGCAATGGCCCAGCGGTCGGACCCGGTCGTGCTGATGATCGACGAAGCCCAGTTACTCGGCACGGACGGTGTGCAGGTACTGGCCGAGCTCGCCGGCGATCTCCCCGACCGCTGCCGCCTCGTCATCGCGGGACGAGGTGTCGCGACGCGCCGCTTCGGTCGGCCGGGCACCGTCGCAGTGCTCGACGCCGGCGATCTCGCGTTCGACGCCGCGGAGGCCGCCGCGGTGCTCGGCGTCGCGGTGACGGATGCACTCGTCGACGGCGTCATGCGGGCAACCGACGGCTGGCCGGCGGCAGTCGCGCTCGCTGCGGCCAACCACGACAGCGATCCGAGCTGGCACCCCGACACCCGCACCGGTGGCCGTCGCATCGTCGAGGCGCTGCTGGACCAGCTCCTGGCCGATCTGCCCGATTCGACGCGGCGGTGGCTCGGCGACCTGTCCCGGTTCCCGCTGCTCGACACCGCAGTGATCGATCATGTCGGCGGCGTCGGCGCATCCGCGACCCTCATCGCCGTTGGTCTGCCGACCCAGCATTTCGGCCGCTGGTCGGTGCTCCCCGATGCCATCCGCGAGGGTCTGTTGGGTGCCGGTGCCGGTGTCAGCGCCACCGACCCGGAGCCGGTGCGCTGGGTCGCCTTCCACTACGCGGAATCGGGCGAGCTGGCGGCGGCGACGTCGTTGCTGGCCGCGGAGGGCGATGCCGCAGGGCTGGCGGAACTGCTGGCGGCGCGCCACTGGAGCGACCTCGAAGCGCTGGGCCTCGGCACCGTACGGGTCCTGCTCGACCTCGTCGGCGACGCCGTCGTCGACCATCCGCAGGCGGTGCTCAACGCGGTCCGCGCTGCCGACCGTCGCGACCCGGTGCTCAAATCGAGCTGGGCGACGTCCGCGATCGCGATGTGCTCGGACGGCCCGGTGCGCCGAGGTCTGCAGGCCGAGATCGCGATCGAGACCGTCCGGCTCGGCGAGATCGACCGCGCCGAGGCCGGGGCGCGGGCCGTGCTCGACGCGGCACAGCCGAGCGAACGGGTGACGCGTGGGCGCGCCCTGATCGCACTCGGCATGGCCCACGCGTTCCGCTCGACGCCACAAGAGCTGCGCAGCGCCGAGATCGCCTTCGACGAGGCGATCGCCAACTTCGCCCTCGCCGGCGAGGTGCGCTGGCAGGCGTACGCGCTGGAGCGCAGCGCGTACCTCGTGGCGTGGAAGCGCGGAGCGTACGCCCGAGCTGCCGAGCAGCTGGAGGCCGCGATCACCCTCCCCAGGGGCCAGACCCGAGATCGCCTCACGGCGATCTCCTCGTACTCCGAGGTCCTGTGCGCGCTCGGTCGCGATGACGAGGCGCGGGCCGCGGTGCTGGAGGCACTGGCGGTCGGCCGGCGGTGGGGTGACACCCTGGTGATCGGGTTCTCTGCCTGGGCGCTGGCATGGATCGCCACCTACCGCGAGGATGCAGCCGCCGTCCGAGACGCGCTCCGCGTCGTCGAAGACAACCCGGGACCTTGGCTCGATCAGAGTGCAGGCCACGAGCTCCTGGTCGACGGCGCGCTGATGATGACGATGCTCGGCGATCACGTCCTGCGCGACCACTACATGCAACGGGCCGCGGCGCACGCACACGCGAACGCAGATCTGATGGCGTTGCTGGAGGCGCGCGTCGCCGCCGTCGAGGGTGACCCGGTCCGCGCCGTCCAACAGGTCGAAGCGCTCGAGGGCACGGCCTACGCCGATCCCGGCCAGCTCTGGCAGCGCTCGCTCTGGCTGGCTGCGGCCGAGCTCCGCGCGGGCAACACCACCCGCGCCGCCGAGCTGGTCCGGCATTCACTCCACGCCACCGCGCAGCTCGGCCTCGACGATCTCCCCGAACGCTTCGAGGGCCGCCTGGTGCGCCTGCTCGCACCGGTGTGGCCGCGCACCGACGAGCGCGCCGCGAAGAGCCTCGCCCACCTGACGATGCTCGGTGACTTCGCCCTGCGGCGCGCCGGCACGGACTGCACCCCCACCCAGGGCCACGGCGCGACGCTGGTGAAGTTGCTGGCCCTGCGCGGTGCATCGCCGACCGAGCAGCTGATCGACACGCTGTGGCCGGACGCCGATCTGGTGACGGGCAGGGCTCGGTTGCGCAACCTGCTCAGCAGGATCCGGGCTCAGTGCGGCGAGATCATCGAGCGTCGTGCCGACGCGCTCGCGTTGAGCGACGAGGTCAACGTCGATGTCGACGACTTCGAGCGCGGCGCGGCCGAGGTCCTCGCGGCCGACAACCAGCGCCGCGCCGGGCTCGCCCGCCTGGTGCTCGACGCGCACGCCGGCGAACTGCTGCCCGCCGATGCGTACGAGGACTGGGCGGCCGGCGCACGCGAGCGGATCAAGCGACGGCAGCTGAGCCTCGTCGACATCGTCGTCGACGATGCGTTCGACAGGGGCGATCTCGACGACGCGGTCCGCTCGCTGGACGCGGCAATCGCGATCGAGCCGCTGGAGGAGGGCCGCTACGTCCGGATGTGCGAGGCGCTGCTCGTGCAGGGTCGGCGGGCCACCGCACGCGAGGTCGGCGAGCGGGCGAGCACGATGCTCGAGGAACTCGGCCTCAGGCCGGGCGCGGCGCTGCGAGCGGTGCTGCAGAGGGTGTGAGGCCTGCAGCCGGCGTGAAGTCTGGAGCCGGCGTGAGATCGGCCAGCCGTCGGGCCAGCCGCTCCAGATCGTGAGCGCTCGTGATCGACACCACCTCGCCCGAGCGCACGACCTCGGCATGACCGACCAGCCGCCCCTCGTTCGCGGCCTCGACCAGCAGCCGGATCACCACGGTGATGTTCTTGCTCATCGCGCCATAGTCGGCGCGAGGCGTTTAACGACCGTCCGACGCCGGCATCAACGCAGCGGCCCCTTGTCGGTGACCTCATAGCGGGAGATGCTCGGCGCGCCCTTCACGAACGCGCCGACCTTGGACCCGAACTCGGCGAGGTGTGCGGCGCCGAGGTGAGCGGTGAGTGACTCCTGGTCGCGCCACTCCTCGAAGATCAGCAGCGTGCCGGGTGCGTCGGTGGCGAACGAGAAGCGGTACTCGTGGCAGCCGTCCTCCTGCAGGGTCGCGGCGCGGACGGCGTTGCACAGCTCGCTCAGCTCATCGGCCTTGGCGATGTCGATCGGGAAGTTGCCGGCGACGACGATCATGCCGTGCCCCTCGTGCTCGGGACCCTCATGACTCGTCGACGATCTCGCGCAGGGTCTCGACGGTCTTCACTGCGTCGGGACCGATCGGGTTGATGGACAGCACGGTGACCCCGGCTTCCTTGAACGCGCCGATGCGTTCTTTGATGTAGCTGCGCGGGCCGACGAGGTGGGAGAGCTCCAGCAGCTCACCGGGAACGGCGGCGGCAGCCTCTTTCTTCTTGCCCTCGAGGTACAGGTCCTGCACCTCGATCGCTTCCTTCTCGTACCCGTACGCAGTGCAGATGTCGTTGTAGAAGTTCTTGCCCCGAGCGCCCATCCCGCCGACGTACAGCGCGGTGTTCGGGCGGGCGAAGTCGAGGATCGCCTTCTGTTGCTCACCGACGAGGTCTTCGCCGATGGCCAGCATCCCGCCGGCGGCGATCTGCAGCGGAGCCAGCGATGGATCGCGCTTGGCGGTGCCGGCCTTGAGCGCGTTGCCCCACACCTGCTGGAAGCGATCGGGCACGAAGAAGATCGGCAACCAGCCATCGGCCAGCTCGGCAGTGGCTTCGACGCTGCGATCCTTGAGGCTGGCCCACCAGATCGGGATGTTGCTGCGCACGGGATGGTTGATGATCTTCAGCGCCTTGCCCAACCCCGTGCCCTGCCCGGCCGGCAACGGCGCCGTGACGGTCTGGCCCTGGTAGTCGAACGGCGCCTCACGCTTCCAGATCATCCGGCAGGCCTCGATGTACTCGCGTATGCGCACCATCGGCTTCTCGTACGGCACACCGTGGAAGCCCTCGACGACCTGGGGGCCACTGGCACCGAGACCGAGGATGAAGCGCCCGTCGCTGATGTAGTCGCAGCCGGCGGCGGTCATCGCCATCAACGCTGCAGTGCGGCTGTACACGTTCAGGATGCCGGTGCCGATCTCGACCGTCGACGTCTTCGCGGCGAGGTACCCGACCTGGCTGACTGCGTCGAAGCTGTAGGCCTCGGCGATCATCACCTGGTCGAGCCCGGCCTTCTCGAGCTCGATGACCTGTTGAACGGCCTGCTGGAACCCGCCGGCGTAGTTGATCCCCATGGACAGCTTCATGGGCGCGACCCTACGTGACCGTCGTTGAGATTGCCCGAACGGAAGCCCTCCAGATCGAGCGTGACGTACCGGTAGCCGGACGCCTTGACCGCGCTCACCACGGCCTCACGGGCTGCCAGGACCGCGGGGAGCTCGACGACATCCACCTCGATCCGTGCGGTGTCGTCGTAATGACGCACACGAAGCTGGCGGAAACCGAGTGCACGCAGCGCTGCCTCGGCCCGATCGACCCGGCTGAGGATGCCCACCGACACCGCCGTTCCGTACGGGACCCGGCTGGCCAGGCACGCTGCTGCGGGCTTGTCCCAGGTGCGCAGCCCCGCGCCCGCGGACAGGGCGCGGATGTCGGCCTTGGTCAATCCGGCCGCCACCATCGGGAACTGCGCACCACGCTCGTCGGCGGCCGCCTGACCGGGCCGATGCTCGCCGAGGTCGTCGACGTTGACGCCGAGCACCACGGTGGCACTTTCGGCCGCGGCGATCGGGCCGACGACGTCCATCAGTTCGGCCTTGCAGTGGTAGCAGCGGTCGATGTCGTTGGCCCGATACGCGGCACGAGCCATCTCGTCGGTGGCCACCGGCGTCCAGCGCAGGTTCCACTCCGACGCCAGGGCGCGACAGTCGGCCTCCTCGTCGCCGGCCAACGAGGGTGAGACGGCGGTGACGGCATGGCTGGCCGCGGCCCCGAGCACCACCTGGGCACGGTGGGCGAGGAAGGCCGAATCGGCGCCACCGCTGAACGCGACGACGACGCGACCGAGACGGCGCAACTCGGTGTCGAGCGCATCGAGCTTGCCGCTCAGGTCCACAACAGGCGTCACCGCGCCATGCTTGCACCAGCCGAGGTCAGTTCCAACCCGCCGACACCCCGCCGTGGCAGGATTGACCCCTGTGACTGGACCGGGTTGGTGGAACGAACGGCGGTACGGCCTCACCGTGCACGCCAACATCGCCACCGTCCCGTCGTTCAGTCCGATCGGTCAGCGCGCCGACTGGTACTGGGGCCACCTCGACGGCGATCCGCCGCTCGCCGAGGTGCTCGCCTACCACCGCGACCGCTGGGCGCACGTCGCCGACTACGACGACTTCATCCCCTTCCTCACGTTCCACCGCTTCGACGCCGACGAGCTCGTCGACCTCGCCGTCGCGGCGGGGATGCGCACCTTGGTGCACGTCGCCAAGCACCGCGACGGGTTCTGCTGGTGGGACGCACCCGGCACCCATCGCCGCTCGACCGATGTCGGCCCGAGGCGCAACGTCGTGGCCGAGGTCAGCAGCGCGTGCCGCCGCCAGGGCGTGCTGTTCGGCGCGGCGTACTCGATGGTGGACTGGGCCGTCGCCCAGACCACCGATCCCCCGTCGATCGGTTCCGTCGTCGAGGATCAGGTCCTCGACCTCGTCGAACGCTACGGCGCCCAGGTGCTCTGGACCGAGGGGCCGTGCAGCGATGCCTCGGCCTTGATCGAAGGTGCTCGCGACCTCGCCGACGCCCAGGGCATCGAGCTCGCGGTCAACGACGGGTGGGGCATCGCCGATCCGTCCTCGCGGACGTTGAACCGGCCACCGCTGGAGGTCGTGCCCGGACCGTGGGAGCTCCACCGCAGCCTCGGTCGTTCGCCCGGGTTCAACCGCGCCGAGCGCGCCGAGCACCTGTTGTCGACGGGCGAACTGCTCGATCTGCTGACCGAGGTGATCGCCAAGGGCGGCAACCTCGGCATCGATGTCGGTCTGGGGGTCGACGGAACCGTCAGCGAGCTCCTGCAGCAGCCCCTCCGAGCCGTCGGCCGATGGGTCGAGGATCACCTCGACATCGTCCACCGCAGCACGCCCTTCGATCAGTGGGGCGACGCGCAGATCCGCTACGTGATGATCAGTGGCGAGAGAGTCAATGGCGAGAGAGTCGATGGCGAGAGGGCCGGAGATGATCCTTCGAGCGCGCAGGTGATCGCGCTCGACCTCGCCGCCGGGTCCGACGTCGTGCTCGCCGGGATCACGCCCGATCGCTACGAGGTGCACAGCGTTGCCGCCGACGATGGCGCGGCCGTGCACTGGGAACAACATCGAGGCGGCGTCACGATCAGCCGGATCGACCGCTCACCGACGGGCTTGGCCGGGGTTTACCGGCTGGCGCTCCGCCCCGCCGCAGAGGCGATCCGGCTGTTCGACGATCCGCGACCCGAACCGCTCCCGCTGCAGCCACTGCTGGACTCGGCGATCACCGGCGACATCGTGCAGCTCCACGACGGCTCGTACGCCGGGCCGTTCGCCGTGCCAGCGGGCGTGACCGTTCGGGGCATGGGCTGGGACCGCACGACGATCCACGTCACCGGCGCCGCGCACCTCGACGCTCAGGCGAGCCTGGAGAACGTGCAGATCGTCGGGACGGACCGGCTCGAGTGCATCGGCGATGGAGCCGTCGTGGCTGGATGCCGCATCGATGGCGTGATCGCCGTCATCGCGGACGACGTCGCGGTGCGATCGGTGATCGCCGCCGGCGTGACGGTCCGCGGTGAACGGGTCACGATCGAACGATGCACGCTGCGCGGTGACGTGCCGGACGCGGTCGGCATCCTCGTCGATGGTGGCTCCGGGCATCGGATCACCCGCAACGAGATCGTCGACCACCGCTGCGCGATCCGGTGCGAGGACGTCAGCGCCAGCACCGTGACCGAGAACCGGATCGAGGCACAGTGGTGGGCCGTGCACCTTCTCCGCTGCGATCACGTCGAAGTCGCCGACAACCAGGTGCAGCACACGATGCGCGCTGTCGATGTCGACGGTGGCAACGGATCGGTGATCACCGGGAACTGGGTGGCCGACGGCGACAGCGGCGCCGTCGTCGAGTTCGGCGCCACCGACACCGCCGTCATCGACAACCACGTCGAGCGCTGCCGGATCGGTGTGCTCGTGTGGGACGCGCCGTCCACCCGCGTCGGGCCGAACACGTTCGTCGACATCCACGAGGAAGAGCCCTGTGTCCACGGACCCGACGTCGACCCTTCCTGATCCCACCCAGCCTGACGGTGGGCCGGCGCGGCCGAGGCTCCGATCGCGCGTGTGGCGCGTCGGCGTGGGCAGCAGTGAGCTGGCCCCGCTGTCGGTGGCTCACGCGTTCGCGGGCATGGCCGACGCCTTCGTCACGGTCTCGTTGGCGGGATCGTTGTTCTTCAACCTCAGCCCGGATGCATCCCGCAAGCAGGTGCTGCTCTACCTGATCGTCACCGTCGCGCCACTGGCCATCTTCGCGCCGCTGATCGGGCCGACCATCGACCGCTTCCGCCACCGGCTGCGTCTCGTCTCCGCAGCATGCTTCCTGCTGCGCGCGCTCCTCTGCCTCGCCCTCGCCGGCACGCTCTTCCAGCTGTCCTTCTACGGCTTCGCGCTCGCGCTGCTCGTCATCGGCAAGGCGTCAGGCATCGTCAAGCAGGCGCTGATCCCGATCCTCGTCGTCGACGCCAGCGAGCTCGTCGGGGCGAACGCGCGGATCTCCCGACTCGGCAGCTTCGTCGGCGGGATCAGCGGCGGGATCGGCGTTGCGCTCCTGCACAACATCCACGCGACGGGCCTCTTGCGGCTCGCCGCGCTGGCCTACGTCGGTTCGACGATCGCGGCGTGGCGCATCCAACCCACGGCCGTCCCTGAAACGGTGCTCAGCGAGGTCGAGTACGCCGAGCTGCACCTCCCCACCGTCGTCGTCGGCTCCGTCGGAGTGATGGCCATCCGTGCCGCCGTTGGATTCTTCGTCTTCACGCTCGCGTTCACGTTGCGTCGCGCGAGCGAGCCGGCGTGGGTGTACGGCGCTGCGCTCGTCGCCTACGGCGGCGGTGCCTACGTCGGCAGCATCCTCGCGCCGTGGCTGCGGCGTAGGTTCCAGGACCCGCAGCTGATCGCGATGGCGATCGCCGCGCCGACGGTGCCCACCGTCTTCGGCATCCTCGGCGTCTCCCGGCCATTGCTGCTGGCGATCGCCGGGCTGATCGGGTTGTCGGGAACGCTCGGCCGACACGCGTTCGACAGTCTCCTCCAGGCCAGGGCTCCAGTTGCCGTGCGCGGCCGCGCTGCGGCGCGCTACGAGACCCGCTTCCAGCTGGTGTGGGCGCTCGGTGCCGTGATCGCCACGCCGATCACGCTGCCGGCGGAGGCCAGCATGGCAGTGCTGTCGGCGCTCTACATCCCGGCGCTGATCGTCTACCTCCGTGCGTCGAACGCAGCGACGATCTTCGAGGAGAAGTCGCTCGACGTGTTCGGCCTCGCCGAGCGCCGGCTGGTCTCAGCCGAAGGCGCCCTCGACGGACGGCTCGATCGCGTCGCGATCGTCGACGCCGCAGCAGCTGTGGATCTCGCCCGGCTGGCCGACCCGGCCGTCGGCGAGCAGCTCGCTTGCGCGGACTTGGACGAACTGCGCAACGCCGCGCTGGACCCGGACACCGAGATCATCGACGGTGATGCCGGCCGCGCCGTGGGGCTGGCGCGATCCCTACTCAGCCTTGCGCAACCTCGCTCACCCGCGTTGCCTCGAACAGGTCGCCGGATCCGGTGATCGTCATCGTGTACTCGTGGGAATCGTTGACGCTGCGGTAGACGTCGACCGTGACATCGACCGGCGGCGCGGCCTCGTGCACCTCGCCGACGAGGAGCAGCACCGCACCGTCCTTGACCGGGAGGTCGTCGATGTCGGTCTCCAGGACCTCGTCGCGGACGTCCGCAAAGCGGACGGTGACGACCTCGGACATCGTCGACATGTCCTTCACCACTGATGCCTGGGTCTGCGAGCTGATCGCCTTGCCGCTCTCCGGGGCGACGTACACGACCAGTGGGCGCCCGGACGACGACGTGGTCGTGGCCGTGCCGGCGTTCGCGGCGAGGTACCAGCGGATGGCGGCCGAGTACGCATCGGCCGTCTTGACCGCCTTCGGCCCGGACGAGTCGCTGGAGCAGGCGGCGCTGCAGACCATCAGGGCGACGACCCCGACCACGCCTCCCCACCGACTCGCGACCATCGAGACACCCTACTCAGCGGCGTTGGAAGTTCGGCGTGCGCTTCTCGGCGAACGCTTTTGGTCCTTCCTTCGCATCCGCCGACGCCATGACCGCCATGCCGTGTGCGTTCTCCCATGCGAACGCGTCCTCCTCCGACATCGTCTCCGTGACGCGCAACGTCTTGAGGATCGCCTCGACCGCGAGCGGTCCGTTGGCGGCGATCATCCCGGCGAGTTCCATCGCCTTGTCGACCGCCCCACCGTCGGGAACGACGTGCGTGATCAGGCCGAGTTCCTTGGCTTCCTGGGCGGTGATGTGCCGACCGGTGAGCAGGATCTCTGCGGCAGCGGCATACGGGATCTGCCGACGCAGGCGCACCGCGGAGCCACCCATCGGGTACAGCGACCAGCGCGCCTCGGACACGCCGAACCGGGCGCTCTCTCCGGCGACGCGGATGTCCGTGCCCTGCAGGATCTC
>JAOBWQ010000203.1 GCA_025463425.1 Ilumatobacteraceae bacterium
GGGTCGACGGCGATGACGCGGGCGGCGCCGGCCATCTTCGCGCCCTGCACGGCGTTGATGCCGATGCCGCCGATGCCGACGACCACGACCGTGTCACCGGCGGCGACGCCGGCCCGGCTGACGGCGGAGCCCCAGCCGGTTGACACACCGCAGCTGACGAGCGCGACGCACTCCAGGGGGAGATCGTTGTCGACCTTGATCACGGACATCTCCGAGACGCACGCGTACTCGCTGAACGTGCCGACCTTGGCCATCAACGTGACGGGCTTGCCGTTGATGTGGTGACGGTGGGTGTCGTCGGTGATCATCCCACCGATGAAGGTCTTGGCTCCGTTGTCGCACAGGTTCTGGTGCCCGGTCGAACAGGGCTTGCACCGACCGCAGCTCGGGATGAAGCTGGCCGACACGTGATCGCCGACGGCGACGCTGGTGACGCCCGGTCCGACTTCGACCACGACGCCGGCGCCCTCGTGACCACCGAGGATCGGGAAGAAGTCCTCGATGCCCATCAGCGGCCAGAACTCCGCCGGCGGCACCATGTCGCCGGTGACGAGGTGCTCGTCGGAGTGGCACATCCCGGCGGCCTTCCAGTTGACGATCAGCTCACCGGCCTTCGGCGGGTCGACCTCGACCTCTTCGATCTTCCACTCCTGGCCGACACCCCAGAGCACTGCAGCACGCGACTTCATTTCAATGACCCCCAACAAGAGCGAACGTGAGTTGCAATGTATCCGTCGTCCGGCCGGGAGCAAGAACCAGCGCCGGGCCGATGGGACAGCGGAGGCAACAGGCCCTACTGTCGATCGATGCGTCGGTACCCATGGCTGATGATCCTCGTGGGTTCGGTGCTCACGGTGTCGATCCGACTGCGCTCGTTCTGGACGCCGATCACGTCCGACGAAGGCGGCTTCCTCGCGATCGCACGGGCGTGGGCGCACGGCGACACGCTCTATCGAGACGTGTGGGTCGACCGGCCACAGGGTCTGCTCGCGATCTTCCGGTTCTGGGACTGGATCGCCGGCGGCAGCACCGCGTCGTTGCGGATCATGGCCATGCTGTTCGGCGTCGGCCTGGTCATCGCGGTCGGTATGGCCACGACGACGCTGTCGGGCCGGAAGGCGGGCGGCCTCGCCGCGATCCTCGTCGCGTTCGCAGCGGCCAGCCCCGCGATCGAAGGTCACATCGCCAACGGCGAACTGCTCAGCGGCGCGTTCGCCGCGGGCGGGTTCGCGGTCAGTTGCGTCGCGCTCCGCAGAGCCGACCACGCTCGTCTGCTCGTGCTCAGCGGGCTCCTCGCGGGCTGCGCGCTGTCCGTGAAGCAGTCGGGCTACGAGGGCCTCCTCGCCATCGGCGTCTGGCTGATCATCGCCGTCGTCGCCCATTGGCGGACGTTCCGTGAAGCGGTGCGCGCCGTCGGTTGGGTGTCTGCGGGCGTTCTGGCCGTGCTGGCCGTGCTCGCGGTGCACGGCGCGATCACCGGCTATTCGCGCTGGTGGTTCGCGTTCGCCGGCTATCGCTTGGACAAGCGCAGCGCACTCGAGGGCGCCGACTGGGCCCGCTTCTACATGACAGCTCGGATCGCCCGGCCGACGATCTGGCCACTGCTGGGGATCATCGCGGCGGGTGGCGCGATCCTGCTCGCGGTGCGTCTGCGTCGCCGCGAACCACCGTCATCGCCGTCAACCCCGTTCGACGGCGCGCTCTGCCTGCTTCTGCTCTGGCCGCTCGCTGCGAGCGTCGCCTTCCTGACCGGCGGCCAGTTCCACCGCCACTACTGGGTGACGCTGTGCGGCGGATTGTGCGCGCTGGCGGGTGGTCTGATCACGCGCCATCTGCGCGCGGCCATCGCCGTGCCGCTCGCGCTCGTCGCCCTCGTCCCGACGTACGTGAACACCGCCAAGATCCTCGTCGAGTCCGATCACGACTTCGTGATCACGGCCAGTGGGGACGACCGTCCGAACACCGATGAGCACCTCGCGGCGTGGTTCCTCGCCAACCGCAAGCCTGGCGAGGAGATGTACGTGATGTGCGCCAGCGCCAGCTTCTACGCCGACGCGCACGAGGACCCGCCGTTCCCATACCTCTGGCAGGACAACGTCTTGATGGTCCCGGGCGCGCTGCAGCAGCTCCGCGCCCTGCTGGCGTCGGCCACCCGCGCACCGAAGTACATCGCCGTCTACGAAACACCCATCGCGTGCGATCCCAGCGGGCAGTTGGCCTCGGTGGTCGAGGCCAACTACCGCCACATGGAATCGACGTCGGGCGTGGGGATCCTGGTGCGGATCACTCCATCTTGAGGACGCTGCGGATGGCCTCGCCGTTGCGCATCGCCTCGTACCCCTCGTTCACCCCGTCGAGTGTGTACTCCTTGGTGACGAGGCCATCGAGGTCGACCAGGCCCTGCCGGTAGAGACCGATCAGCTTGGGGATGTCCGAGCGTGGGTTGCCCGAACCGAACAGCGAGCCGACGACCTGCTTCTCCATCAGCGTCACGTCGAGCAAGCTCAGGTTGGCGCTGTACTCCATCGCCGGATGGATGTTGGTGACGACGACTCGACCGCGCTTGGCGGTCAACGCGAGGGCCTCACCGAGCACTGCACCGGAGCCCACGCCCATCGTCATGATCACCTTGTTGGCCATCGTGCCCCAGGTCAGCTCCTGTAGCAGCGGCACGGCCTCGGCCATGCTGTTCGCCGTGTGGGTTGCGCCGAACTCCATCGCCTTCTCGCGCTTGAACTCGATCGGGTCGATCGCGATGATCCGCTTCGCACCCGCGAGGCGAGCACCCTGGATCGCGTTGGAGCCGATGCCGCCCGCACCGACGACGCACACCGTGTCGCCCGGCCCGACCTGGGCGGCGTACACGGCGCTGCCCCAACCGGTGACGACGCCACAGCCGAGGAGGCAGGCCCGATCGAGCGGCACGTCGTTGTCGATCTTGATGCAGCTCGCCTCGTTGACGACTGTGTGGTGGGCGAACGTGCCGAGCAGGCACATCGCGTTGAGGTCAGCACCGCGTGCGTGATGCCGGAACGTGCCATCGGAGATCTGGCCCGGCCCGCCGAGCTTGGCACCCATGTCGCACAGGTTCGAATGCCCGGTCGAGCAGCTCGGGCACCGGCCGCACGCGGGGATGAAGCCGAACACGACGTGGTCACCGGGCGCCAGCCAGCTGACGCCCTCGCCCACCTCCATCACGACACCTGCGCCTTCGTGGCCACCGATGATCGGCGGAGGGAACGGCAGGTCGCCGGTGACGAGGTGCTCGTCGCTGTGGCACAGCCCGGACGCGGCGATCTTGACGAGGACCTCGCCCGCCTTGGGCGGATCGAGCTCGATCTCCTCGACGCTCCACGGCGTGTTCTGCTCCCACAGGATGGCGGCTTTGCTCTTCATGACGAACCCCCAGTTCGGCCCGGGCAGCTGAGCCAGGACGGAGCTGACGTTACAACGGTCTGCCGATGCTCTCGGCGTCGAACCGTTCGTCGCCGACCATCCGCAGCACCTGCACGGCACGCGTCATCGCGACGTACAGCAGGCGCGCCCCACGCGCCGTGCCGTCGAAGACCTCGGCGGGGTTGACCACGACGACTGCGTCGAACTCGAGGCCCTTCACGGCGGCCGGTGTGAACATCGGGATCTGCGCCCGGGTGACATCCTGCACCCGTTCGACCGCCTCGAGACCGGCCGCAGCGAGGGCCTCGCCGATCGCTGCGTGCAGGCGCAGCGGGGCGACGACTCCGGTGAGCGCGTGGCGGTGGCGAGCGAGGACCACTTCCTCCGCGACCGCAGTGGCGAGACCGGTCGCCGCAGCGACCCGCATCGTCGGTGGCTCGCCGTCGAGCCGCACGCTGCGGCTGGCGAGCGTGTCGACGCCCGTCAGCGGGAGCAGCAGGTTGGCGACTGCCAGCACGGGCTCGGGGACGCGGTAACCGATGGTGAGGTGGGCGACCTCGTGCGCCGATGCGCCCAACCACCGCGCGACCGACGGCCACTCCTGCTGGCCCGCGGGGGTGGTGGACTGGGCGAGATCGCCGAGGATGGTGAACGACCCGCTGGGACTGCGGCGACCGATCACACGCAACCCGACCGCGGAGTGATCCTGAGCCTCGTCGACCACGACGTGACCGAACACGAACGGGGCTCCGTTCAGCAGCGAGTTCGCCTCGTCGAGCAACAGCTGATCCGCCGCGGTCCATGGCCGCTTCCGCGAGCCCGGCTTGGCGCCGCCGGCGAGGAGGAGGGCCTGCTCGTCCTCGGTCAGCACGCCGTCGGCCGCTGCGGCCAGCACTGCCGAGTTCGCGAGCAGCCGCTGCACGACCGCCTTCGGCTGCTGCACGGGGAACGCGGCAGCGAGCGCGGCGCGCAACGGCGCGGCGCGGGACCACATCTCGTCGCTCTCGGTGTGGCGCCGCAGGGCCTGCTGGGCGATCGCCTTCAGCCCGTCGCGTCGACGGTTGAGGGGCCGGTTGACGGCTGCGCCGCCGAGCGCGGCGTCGATCCACCCGCACAGGTCGACTGCCGTGACGACCCAGGTGCGCGCCCCGAGCGGGACACGGATGTCCTCGGTGGGACGGACGATGCCGTCGATCACCGCCCGCTGCAGCACGTCCAACATCCGCGGATCGCCCTTCAGCCGAGCAACTTCGTCGGTGTCGGTGGCTCCGACCTCGACGCGGGGCACACACAGATCGAGCACCGTTCGCTGCTGCACGCTGCGCTCGCCGAGTGAGGGAAGCACGTTGCCGATGTAGTCGAGGAAGACCTGGTTCGGACCGACCACGAGCACGCCGTCGCGCACCAGGCGGCGACGGTGCTCGAACAGCAGATAGGCGGCGCGGTGCAGTCCGACGGCGGTCTTGCCCGTGCCGGGGCCACCCTGCTCGATCAGCGCCTGCTCCATCGGTGCGCGGATCACGACGTCCTGCTCGGGCTGGATCGTGGCCACGATCTCGCGCATCGCACCGGTGCGGGCCGCGCCGATCTCGGCCAGCACGGGATCGGGGATGCCACTGGCCGCGTCCGCAGAATCCGGGTCGTCGAGCTGTTCGTCGAGGTACGACGTCAACTCGCCGAGCCCACCCGGCTCGGTGCTCATCATGAACCGGCGGCGGTGGGTGAGCCCGAGTGGATCGTGGACGGTGGCGCGGTAGAAGGGTGCCGCGATCGGCGCCCGCCAATCGACGACCACGGGATCGTGGTGGGCGTCCTCGATGTGGCGCCGGCCGATGTACCACCGATCCGCGATCCCTCCGTCGCCGGCCTCGTCGATGCGACCGAAGAAGTCACCGGCGCCCGGCGTGCGCAGATCCTCGAGCGCCTCCTCGACCGTGACCTCGATGTACTCCTTGGTGAACTCGTCGGCGGAATCCTTCGGGTCGACCCGCTCGAACATCTCGATCATCGCGTCGCGGCACGCGCGCGAGTGAGCGAGCTGCGTACGTTCGAGATCGAGATCGGGGAAGAGCGGCGTGTCGGTCATCACGTTTCCGATGGCAGAGGGCCGAGCAGCTTAACGGACACGCAACTGCGCCACCTGCCCGCAGGCCGGCCACACGCTGGACAGCGCGGCCACAACGTGCAGGTTCCGCGGCATGATCACTGACGTGAAACCAGCGAAGCTCCTGGCCGCGGCGATGACCGTGTCCCTCTCCATCGGTGCAGCGGCCTGCAGCAGCGACTCGAAGCCGAACACCACCGCGTTGAGTTCGACGAACACGCCGTCCAGCGCGGCGACCAGCGACTCCGGCTCCGGCTCCGGCGAATCCGACCCCACATCGACACCGACGATCAACGGCGTGCAGACCTACACCGGACTCAGCCGGAACCACACCACCGATCCCGTTGACTATCCGCAGTCCCCGCCCGTCGGCGGCAACCACAACCCGGTCTGGCAGAACTGCGGTGTGTACGACACGCCGGTGCAGAACGAGCACGCGGTGCACTCGCTGGAACACGGCGCGGTCTGGATCACCTATCGGCCGAATCTGCCCGCAGCACAAGTCGCAGTCCTGGCCGGGTTCGCCGTCAACCAGACCCACGTCCTCGTCTCGCCGTACCCGGGTCTGAGCAGCCCGGTCGTGGTCACCGCATGGGGCGTGCAGCTCAAGCTCGAATCGGTGGTCGACCCACGCCTGGCCCAGTTCGTGGCCTACTACCAAGAGGGTCCGCAGACACCAGAGCTCGGCATCACGTGCAGCGGCGGGTTCGGCGACCCGATCTCGTGAGGCGGCTCGTTGCGCTCGTCGCTACCGGGCTGGTGGCCATCGCGGGCGTGACCGCGTGCAGCTCGAGCTCGGGCGGCGGTTCCAAGTCGAGCGCGAACGACATCACCGCGCTCGCCCGTCCCAAGGAGGGTTCGGTCGAGGCCGGGTTCGCCCGCGACATGTCCGTCCACCACGCCCAGGCGGTGGCGATGGCCGAGGCGATCCGCGACCGGACCACGGACCCCGATCTGAAGCTGCTGGCCACCGACATCGCGCTCGGACAGCAGGGCCAGATCGGACGGATGAGCGGCTGGCTCGACGAGTGGGGCCTGAACCAGACCTCGACGGCCACCCCCATGGCGTGGATCCGGTCCGACAACCTGGTGTCCGGTTCGGGTGGCGGGATGGACATGGGCGGCGCCACGATGACCCTCACCCCGGACGGGCTGATGCCGGGCATGGCCACCCGGCCCCAGGTGACGGCGCTCGGCACGCTGCCGATCGCGCAGGCCGAGATCTCCTTCCTGCAGCTGATGATCGCCCACCACACTGCGGGGGTGGAGATGGCGCAGGCGGCGCTGGCCCGCACCAACCGCCCAGACGTGATCCGGCTCGCCACCAGCATCATCAACGGCCAGCAGGCCGAGATCACGGTGATGACCGACATGTTGGCGAAGCGCGGCGCGACGCCGTAGCGTTCGCCGAGAGCACACCTACGGGAGGTCCCGATGGACGAGACGACAACCACCACCGCA
>JAOBWQ010000571.1 GCA_025463425.1 Ilumatobacteraceae bacterium
CGACGGCCTCGACGGCCACTGCGCCTGATGCCGCGAGCGCGGCGATCTGGTCCTCGCTGCGGCCGATCTCGGTGAGGATCTCCGTGGTGTGCTCGCCGAGGCGCGGCGCGATCCAGCGCGGCGCCCACGGCGTGCCGTGGAAGTCCGACGGCGAGGCGATCATCGTGGTCGTGCCGTGCTCGTCGGGCACCTCGACCAGCCCGCCCGCGTGGCGCAGCTGAGGATCGTTGACGATGTCCTCGGCGGTGTTGACCGGCGCCCAGAACATGTCCACCTCGGTTTCGAAGATCTCGGCCCACTCGTCGAGTGGTTTGGTGGCGAACACTTCGTCGAGCATCTTGATCAACGTGGCCGCGTTCATCGCTCGGTCACGCGCAGTCGTGAACCGCTCGTCCTCGATCCACTCGGGGTGGCCGGCGCAGCGGGCGAGGGGCGGCCAGTGGCGGTCGCCTTCGAGGCCGACGATCCAGAACCGGCGGCCATCGCCCGCGGTGTAGTTGTTGATCGCGACGTTGCCCATCGTCTCGCGGGTGCCGATCGACGGGTGGAGCCCCCAGCCGAGCACCATGTTGAGGTCGAAGCCGATCGTGTACACGCCTTGACGCAGCAGCGACGTCGACACCAATTGGCCATTGCCGGTCTGTGAGCGTGAGAACAGTGCAGCCGAGATCGCGCCGGCGAAGGCAACACCCGTCGAGTGGTCGCCCATCCCGCCACGCTGGAACGGCAGCGGGCCACCCGGAGGCGCGAGCAGGCTGGCGATGCCCGAGCGCGCCCAGAAGGCAGCGATGTCGTACGCGGCGCGGTTGGCGTCCGGACCTTCCAATCCGTAGCCGCTGATGTGTCCGTAGACGAGGCGTGGGTTTCGCGCCAGCAACGTCTCCGGATCCAGCCCGGCACGAGCCAGGGCATCGGCGCGCACGTTGGTGAGGAACACGTCGGCAGCGTCGAGCAGTTCGAGCGCGAGCGCCTTGCCCTCGTCGTTGGCGAGGTCGATCACGATGCTGCGCTTGCCACGGTTGTCCAGCTCGAACACCGGGTTGTTGGGCATGTCGCCGCCGAGCATGCGCTGGAAGCTGCGCGCCGGATCGCCCTTCGGCGGTTCGATCTTGACCACGTCGGCACCCCAGTCGGCGAGCACGCCGCCCGCCGCCGGGCCGGCCACCCACACCCCGAGCTCGACGACACGTACGCCCTCCATCGGACCGGACATCGGCAACCTTCCCCCTCGTCGAGGCGTCGTCAGACGCCTGAGCCACGAACCCTCGGAGTGTAGGATGCCCGATCGTGAGAGCCCGGCGCCATGTCTGACTGGCCGCTCATCGGCCGAGAGCGCGAGCTCGGCGTGATTGCCGAGGTGCTCGGCCGACCGGACGCATCGGGAGTGGTTCTCGCCGGCGCAGCGGGCGTCGGCAAGACGCGATTGGCCACGGAGGCGATGCGCCTCGGTGATCGCAGCGGATTCGCCACAGCCCGCGTCGTCGCCAGCCGTGCGGCCTCGGCGATCCCGTTCGGCGCACTCGCGCCGCTGCTGCCCTCGGGCGTCACGGCAATGGCTCAGGGCCTCAACGCCCTCCGACAAGCGACGATGGCGCTCGCCGAGCGCGCCGCGGGTGACCCGCTGATGTTGTTGGTCGACGATGCACACGCGCTCGACGATGCATCGGCGGTTCTGCTCCAGCAGCTGGCCGCCACGAAGGCCGCGTTCCTGGTCGTCACCGTCCGCACCGGCGAGCAACCACCGGAGGGCGTCACTGCGCTGTGGAAGGACCACGATGTCGAGCGACTGACGATCGAACCACTGAGCCGGGAGACGTCGGAGAAGTTCGTGATGGGCATGCTCGGCGGCGAGGTCGACTTCGTCACCCTGTCCATGCTCTGGTCCAAGACCCAGGGCAACGCGCTGTTCCTCCGCGAGCTCGTGCTCGGTGCTGTCGAGGACGGTTCGTTGACGTATCTGGGTGGTCGCTGGCAGAGCGACGGTGAGGTCGAGCCGTCGGACCGCCTCACCGAGCTGGTTGGATCGCGGCTCAGCGGTCTCGATCGAGCCGAGCTCGACGTGCTGGAACTGGTCGCCTTCGGCGAGCCCTTGAGCGTCGGCATGCTCAGCGACCTGTCCGATCCTGAGGTGATCGAGCAACTCGAGCGCAAGGGCCTGCTGATGCTGGTCCACGATCGGCGCCGGCAGGAGGTGCGCCTGTCGCACCCGATGTACGGCGAGGTACTGCGACTGCGCACGCCGGGGCTCCGCGTGCGCTCGATCTCACGCGTGTTGGCCGAGGCGCTCGAAGCCACGGGATCGCGTCGACGCGGTGATGCGTTGCGCACCTCGATGCTGCGCCTCGATGGCGGCGGCTTACCGTCGATGCCACTCCTGTTGGAGGGCACGGCTCAGGCGATGTTCGCGCACGACTACAGCACGGCGCTCCGCCTCGCCCGCACAGCCTTCGCCTGCGAGGAGTCCTACGACAGCGGGATGATGTTGCTGACGGTCCTCTACGACTGCGATGGCGCCCATGAGTGCGAGGCCGTGTTCCGCGCGGTCGACCCGTACGTGGTCACCGATCCGCAGCTCACGCGCTTCGCGCTGTCGCAGGCGACGACGCGCTTCTGGAAGCTGTACGACGCTGCCGGAGCGGCCGATGTGCTCGTCGATGCACTGCAGCGGCTGGAGTCGCAGGACGAGAAGGACGAGGTCAGCTCGTTCCTCGCCGTCATGGAGGTGCAGTCCGGCAAGTCGCGTGAAGCGCTCGAGCGAACAGCAGGTGTGCTCGCCGGCGAGGACGGGCGCCCGTACCTCCTCGTCTCGCTGTGCGCTGCGATCGCGATGTCCATCGTCGGACGGTCGCAGGACGGCGTCGATGTCGCTGATCGGGCGCTGGCGATCCCGCTCGAGGGAGAACGTGGCCTCACCGTCGGCCAGCGAGCGCTGCTGACCACGCACAAGGCGGCGGCGCTCAACGAGACGGGCCGGATCAAGGAGGCCTACGAGATCGCGATGCGGGTGCGGCGGATGACGGCCGTGTCCAACGATCTCGCCAACCAGGGATTCGTCGACATCGCCCTCGCCCGGATCTGCCTGCACGCCGGACGCCTCCGTGAGGCCGCGCAACTGGCCAGCGAAGCGCTCGAGATGTTCCGTCGCTGGGGGCATTACGGTCCGACCCGGTGGGCGCTGGGGTACGTCGCGCTGGCGTCGGCGATGACCGGTGAGATCGCCACCGCCGTGGACGCGATTTCTGAGCTGGATGTCCTGCCGGTCCACCCTGCACGGATGCTCGACGTCGACATGATGCGGGCCCGGGCGTGGACCGCGGCGGCGCAGGCACGGCCTGAGCAGGCCCGTGAGATCCTGCGCGAGCTGGCCGACGAGATGCGCGACACGGGCCAACGCGGGTTCGAGATCCTGGTCCTGTTCGACCTCGCCAGGTTGGGCGAGCCCGACGAGGTCGCGTCTCGTCTGGCCGAGATCGTCGAGCCCGGCCAGAGCATCCTCCACGAGGCAATGGCGTCTGCGGCAGCGGCGATGGCCCGATCGAACCCCGCCGAGCTCGTCGCCCAGGCCGACGCGTTCGCCGAGATGGGCGCCAACCTCTTTGCCGCCGAGTGCGCCGTCGCAGCAGCTGACGCCTATCGCCGTGACGGTGACCAGCGCCGAGGCGTCGAATGGTCCCGAAGGGCTGCGGATCTGTCGGCGCTGTGCCCGGGTGCCCGCACGCCGGGGCTGATGCAGATCCAGGCGATGACGCCGCTCACCCAGCGTGAGCGCGAGATCGCATCGTTGGCGGCCCAAGGTCTACCGAGCAAGACGATCGGGGAGAGGTTGTACGTGACGAGCCGCACCGTGGACAACCATCTCGCCCGCATCTATTCCAAGCTGGGAGTCGGCAGTCGCGCCGAGCTGGCCGAGACCCTCGTGGGAATTGAGTAGCGATTGCTCATGCCGTCCGCAGACCGATCGTGTTCGAATGTCACCATGAACGAGCCACCTCCCGAGACTCCCGACGGCGCGGCCGCCCGGCGCTTCCTCGATCGGTCGCAGCAGGCTGCTCGTTTCCTCGACCTCACCCGCCAGCGCGAGCTGGAGCCCGACGCCGGAAGCGGCATGCTGTTGCCCCTCGTGGCAGCGCACCTGCAGGGGGCCCTGGCCCCGGCCAGCAACGGCGCGCTCGACGATGCCGATGACCTGGGCGCCGACGACATCGCCGCCGACGGGTTGATCCTCGACGACCTGGCCACGGGTGACGACGCCGCCGATGACATCCGCATCGATCCGTCCGCGTTCACGGCGATGCGTCCCGGCTCGATCCCGTCCGGCGCAGGCCTCGGAGCGTTCAGCCTCGACGACGACGGCGACGTGTTCGGCGATGGAAACGGGTTCGGATCCACCTCACCGTTCGGCAGCGATGACGGTGAGGTCCTCTGAGGCCTCATCGGCGCGTCGTGCCCAGGAACGCCGAAGGGACCTCACGCGGCGCGTGAAGCCCGATCGTCAGTCGTGGTGTGAGGTCCGTGGGCGCCTGGCCCGACGGACCGGCGTCAGATGGCGCGGACGTTCTCGGCCTGGTCGCCTTTGCGACCCGGCACGACGTCGAACTCGACGGCCTGACCCTCTTGGAGGTTCTTGAAGCCGCTGCCGGCAATCCCGGTGTGGTGCACGAACACATCTGCGCCGCCCTCGCGGGAGATGAAGCCGTAGCCCTTCTCGGT
>JAOBWQ010000633.1 GCA_025463425.1 Ilumatobacteraceae bacterium
TCGTGTGGCTCCAGCGCGGCGACGGTTGGCTCGACCGGGTCGCCGCGCTGCATCGGGCCGCGAAGGAGGAGGCAGATCAATCCGCCACCGAAGCAGCGCTGCGCAAGTCCGAGCGGCGTCGGGAGGCGGCGGAACAGGTCGCTGCCCGCGCCAACGCCGAGCTGCTCGGCCACCACGACGCGATTGCACGCGAGCAACTGCGCCGGGAGAAGGCCGAGGCCGCCCTGGCAGCAACGAACGCGGAGACCGCTTCGCTGCGCAACGAGATCACCGGGCTCCGACGTGAGGTCGACCGGCTTCGGCAACTGTCCGACGTCGAGCACTCCCGGGCCGAACGGGCGGAGGCGGCGACTGCCGAGATCACCGCGCAGCTGCGCGTGGTGGAGGCCCTGCGCGACGAGATCCTGGCCACCCGGGCGGGCATCAGCGCCGCGCCCGACGCCGATGACGTGATGTCCAGGTCGGGGGCCGCCGCCGAGGCCGTGAACACCAACCGCGCCGCGGCGCGGGCGTTGCAGCAAGCCGCCGCAGCCACGCGCGACCTCGCGGCTGCGTTGGGCGCCGCGGGCGAGGCCCTGTCGTCGGGCACCTCGACCTTCACGCCCGCTGCGTCGGCCGCGTCCGGGCCGTTCGCAACAGCGATGTCGGGTGCCGCGCCGGTCCGACCGATGCGTCCCAAGCCTCAGCAACGCCGTCCGATCGCGATACCGGGCGGTGTCTACGGGGATTCGCTCGCGGCGGCCGCGCACCTGCTGCGCACCCCCCAGGTCGTGCTGCTCGTCGACGGCTACAACGTCGCCAAGCTGGCCTGGCCCAACCTCGAGCTGATCGACCAGCGCGAACGGTGCATCGACCTGCTCGAGGACGTCGCGCGGCGCAACGGCACCGAGATCCGCGTCGTGTTCGACGGAGCCGACGTCGTCGGCGCGTCGGCGGGTCGACGGCTGATCCGCGTGCAGTTCTCACCCGCCGGCGTGAGCGCCGACGACGTCATCAGGGCCGAGGTGCGCGTGCTGCCACCGACGACACCGGTCGTTGTCGCCACCAACGACCAGGCCATCGTCACCGACGTGCGCGCCGAGGGCGCCAACGTGATCGCCTCGGACATGCTGCTCGCCGTCGGCGGACGCCCGCTGCGCTGACCGGCGGCAGCGATCCCGCTACGACTGCGGGACGTAGAGCAGCACCACGACGGTCTTGCCGTCCGGGACGAGCGACGCGGCGGAGGACAGGTCGGCGGACTGGAACGCAGCGGGGTCCAGCGCGAACACGCTGAAGAAGTCACCGTTGGTGGCCTTGAACACGCTCTGCTGGCTGTCCGGGATCGGCTGTTGCTCACCGACGTAGGTGAAGCCGGCCGCCGTCAGCTCTGGCTCGTAGGCAGCCAACACGTCCTTGGCCGTCAACGCGCTGGTGTGGATCTCGCTGTAGACGTCGGTGGTGGTGAGGCCCAACGCCTGGTCGAGCTCGGGGGAGTCGAGCACGGGGTCGATGCCGTTGACAGTGGGGATCGACCCCCACCAGTCGGGGCGGACGATGTCGGGATCCGGGTCGCAGGTGGTGTCCTTGGCGGGCGACTTCAACTGGGTGAGCAGCGCGGCCTCGATCTTGGTGACGCACTTCGATGCCAGCAGCTGACCGTGGCCCTCGCCCGTGTAGGTGACGAGCGTTGCGCTGTTGCCGAGGTCCTTGGTCATCTCCTGCGCCCACCGGAACGGGGTCGCGGGATCGTTGGTGCCGCCGATGATCACGATCGGCGCCTTGCCGGAGTAACCGAGCTTGTTGATCGGCTGGGCCGGCATCATCGCCAGGCACTGCGCCTGACCGTCGAAGTCATCGACGGTGAGGGTCGCCGCGAACCGTGGCGCCTTCGACTTCAGCTCGGCCACGAGCGCGGCCGGGTCGGGCGGCGTGTCACCCTCGATGCCGCTCGCGCAGCCGATCACCGTGAAGGACTGCTGGATGGTGTCGTAGTGGCCCTTGTCGTCGCGTCCGGAGTAGCCGTCGGCCAGTCGGAAGATCCCGGCCGGATCACCCTTGGCAGCGTCGGCGAGGGCATCGCCGAGGACCGGCCAATCGCTCTTGCTGTACAGAGCAGCCAAGGTCGCCGCACGCATCACCGCCTGGTTGCCCATCCGACCGTCGGCGTTCTTCACGGGGTTCGCGTCGAGTTGGGTGATCAACGCGTCCCACGCGGCAGGGACATCCGTCGTCGTGAACGCACACTCCGTGTGGTCCTGGCACCAGCTGGCCCAGTCGTCGAAGGCATGCTCGAAGCCGACCAGCTGCGTCTCGTACTGCTGCTCGACGGTGTCACCGCTCGGCTCGAACGCCGAGTCGAGGACGAGCCCGCGGATGTGATCCGGGAACATCGTCGCGTAGACCGCGCCGAGGTAGGTGCCGTAGGAGATGCCGAGGTAGCTGATGGTCTGGTCGCCCATCGCCACACGGATCGCGTCCATGTCGCGAGCCGTGTTGGTCGTCGAGTAGTACTGCAGAGAGTCGCCGTACTTGGCCTTGCACGCCGTCGCGAACGCCATGTCCGAGGCGTCGAGCGCAGCCTGCTCCTGCGGTGTGTCCGGCGTGTCGTCGAGGTACGCATCGGCGTCCTGTTCGGCGTCGGTGAGGCAGCGGATCCCGTTCGATCGGTCCACGCCACGAGGGTCGAAGCCGACGAGGTCGAAGGCGGTCAGACCGAGCTCACTCGAGATCGTCGTGCCGCCCTGGGCGATGGAGTCGAAGCCGGAACCGCCGGGCCCGCCGGGGTTGAACAGCACGGCGCCCGTACGCTTCCCGGTGGCGGGCACGCGGATCAGGGCGAGATCGATGGTGTCGCCCTCGGGCTTGGCCTCGTCGAGGGGCACCGTGAGCGTGGCGCACTGGAGCGACGGGTCCGTTGCCTTCGGATCGTCACACTTCTGCCAGTCCAGCGTTCCGCCACTGGCTCCCGTGTCGCCGGTACCTGCGGTGTCCGTGCCCGTCGTGTCCGTTCCCGTCGTGGCCGTGCCTGTCGTGTCCGTGCCGGCAGACGGAGCGCCCGGGGCGTTCGACTGCATCATGTGCACGCCTCCGGAGCTGCTGCAGGCAGCGGTGCCGAGGCCGAGCACGGCAACGAAAGCGGTCGCGAGGACGTGACGACGGCGTGGCACCCGGAAACTCTGTCACAGGCCTCTGCGATGGTGGCGGCATGAACAGCATCATCATCGACTGCGACGAATGCGTCATGCGGTCAACTCCGGCGTGCTCGGACTGCCTGGTCACCTTCCTGTGCGATCGGGAAGAGCCGTCGTCGCCGGGCGCCGTCGTGTTCGACATCGCCGAGCAGCGCGCGGTGCGCTGGTTTGCGGAAGCGGGAATGGTGCCTACGCTTCGGCATCGTGCAGCCTCGAACGCCTGAGCCGATCGACGCCGCCTACGTGCAGTCGCTGCGCGACCTCGCCCTGCGCTGTGGCCTGGACCGGGTCGGCGTCGCCCCCGCGACGGTGATGGAGCGGGCACGCACAGCGCTCGAAGCGCGCAAGGTCGCCGGCCTGCACGACACGATGGAGTTCACCTACCGCAACCCGGTGCGTTCCACCGATCCCACGAGGTCGGTCAGTGGAGCGCAGTCGATGCTCGTCGCCGCGCGCAGCTACGTGCTCGACGAACCGGCCGTGCCGGAGGGACCGTACGCGGCGGTCGCGCGGTACGCGTGGGTCGATCATTACGCGCCGTTGCGCGCGGGGTTGCAGCAGCTGGTCCGCAAGCTGCGCGCCGACGGGTACCGGGCGGTCGCGTTCGCCGATGACAACTCCGTCGTCGACCGAGAGGCCGCCTGGCTCGGTGGTCTCGGTTGGTTCGGCAAGAACGCCAACGTCTTGATGCCCGGAGCCGGCAGCTTCTTCGTCCTCGGCTCGATCATCACCACGGCACCGCTGCCCGTCGCAGCAGAGCCGGTCGCCGACGGCTGCGGTTCCTGCCGGCGCTGCATCGACGGTTGCCCGACGGGCGCCATCGTCGCGCCGGGCGTGGTCGATGCCGGGCGCTGCCTGGCGTGGCTGCTGCAACGCCCCGGTGTCTTCCCTCGCCAACACCGTCGCGCCCTCGGCAACCGGATCTACGGCTGCGACGAGTGCCAGACGGTGTGCCCGCCGACGGTCCGCTTCGAGCGGCGCCACGTCGAGCCCACCCATCTCCCGGCCGTGCCGGTCCAGGCGTGGGTGCCGCTGGTCGAGCTGCTCGAAGCCGGCGACGACGTCGTGCTCGCCAGCTACGGGCGCTGGTACATCGCCGACCGCAACCCGATCTGGCTCCGGCGCAACGCGTTGATCGCGCTGGCCAACTTCGTCCGCGAGAGCGGCGAGGCGCCGAGCGAAGCAGTCGTGCGCACGCTCGCCGGCTACCTCGCCCACCCCGAGGCCGTGCTGCGTGCCCATGCCGTGTGGGCCGTCGCCGAGATCGGCCGTACGGACCTGCTCCCGTCCGGCGACACCGACCGGACCGTGCTCGACGAGATGGCGGCGCTGATTCGATGAAGCACCTCCTCGTCACGAACGACTTCCCACCCAAGATCGGTGGCATCCAGTCACTGCTGTGGGAGTGGTGGCGTCGGCTGCCGCCGGACTCGTTCGCCGTGCTCACCAGCCCGTATCCGGGCACTGCGCAGTTCGACGCCGAGCAGCCGTTCCACATCGAGCGCACGCGCGAGCCGGTGCTGCTCCCGCATCCGCTGATGGCGCGCCGGATCGACGCCATGGCCCGCGACTTCGGCGCCGATCTCGTCGTGCTGGACCCTGCGTTGCCGCTCGGGCTGATCGGCCCGTCGTTGCAGCTGCCGTACGACCTCGTCCTGCACGGCGCAGAAGTCACCGTGCCTGGGCGCTTGCCGGGCAGCAAGCAGACGCTGTCGTGGGTCCTTCGCCGGGCGCGACACATCGTGGCTGCCGGTGGCTACCCGGCCGCCGAGGCCGAGCACGCTGCGGGCCAGGGCCTGCCGATCACCGTCGTGCCGCCCGGCGTCGACACCGAGCGCTTCCATCCACTCACCGACGACGAACGGCTCCGGGCTCGTGTCGACTTCGGCATCGCCGCCGACGCCGAGCTGATCGTGAGCATCAGCAGGCTCGTGCCGCGCAAGGGCTTCGACACGGCCATCCGCGCCGTGGCATCGCTGCGCAGGTCCCGACCGAACCTCGTCCTGGCCATCGCCGGTGGCGGCCGCGATCTGGAACGTCTGCAGCGTCTCGCGGTCGAGCTGGATGCGCCCGTGCGCTTCCTCGGCAGGGTCACCAACGAGGACCTCCCGCGGCTCTACGGATGTGCCGACGTGTACACCATGGCGTGTCGCAACCGCTGGGGTGGGCTCGAGCAGGAGGGCTTCGGCATCGTGTTCGTCGAGGCTGCGGCATGCGGGGTTCCCCAGGTCGCCGGCGACTCCGGCGGTGCGGCAGAGGCCGTCGCCGACGGCGAGACCGGCCTGGTCATCGCCCATCCCGACGATCACCGCGAGGTCGCTGCGGCGTTCGAGACGCTCCTCGACGATCCCGCCCGTCGCCACGCGATGGGCCTCGCCGCACGCGAGCGCGCGGTGGCCCTGTTCTCGTACGACGTGCTGGCCGAGCGGCTGGGCAAATCGCTGGGGGCGCTGGCATGATGGGCGTCATGGAGCCCGGCGAGCGGATCGTGCAGACCAACCTGATCGGCACGGCTGCGTTCGCCGTGTCGGCAGTGGTCGCGGCCGCCGTGTTCACCGACCCGGTGCGCATCGTCGCGGTCGTCGTTGCCCTGGCGCTGTTCGCGATCGGCATCTTCGGGTTCATCTGGAGCTACATCACCGCAGTCCAGCGCAGCCGCAGCGACAACATCGCGGTGGCCCAGCTGTACTTCCTTGCCGGCGGCTCGACGCCAAAGCAGGTCAAGCGGTTGATGACTTCGGCACTCTTCGTGCAGATCGCCGTCGCCCTGGCCACAGCCATCGCCCGCAACCGCACCGACGGTCGGGCCGGATCCACCTTGGCCTTCGGCATCCTGGTCCCGATGTTCGGCCTCGGCCTGAACGGTCTCTGGTGCTCCAAGCACGGCAGCTTCTCGGCGCGTCAGGCCCCCTCGG
>JAOBWQ010000227.1 GCA_025463425.1 Ilumatobacteraceae bacterium
CTTCGACGTGAGCGACAGCACCTTCTTCCTCGGCCACGAGTCGATCATCGCCGGCAAGGCGCCGGGCATGCACCCGCTCCGTGAGCATCTGTTCGTCGTGCTCAACCGAGGCGCCGACAGCGCCAGCCGGTTCTTCAAGCTGCCCAGCGATCGCATCTTCGAGGTCGGTACCCAAGTCGAGATCTGACCTCGTCCTTCCAGTGACCGGTCAGGTGAAGAGGGTCTGTCCGATCCAATCGCCGGCGCGAGCTCCGGGCGGGATCGCGAAGATCGCCGAGCCGACGTGGCGGATGTACTCGTTCAGCGCATCGGCCGCGAGGTTCGTCTGCAGCGGCACGAACTGCTTGCGCGGATCACGTTGGTAGGCCAGGAAGAACAGGCCGGCATCGAGCTGGCCGACCCGCGGGTCGAGCCCGTCGGTGAAGTTGTAGCCGCGGCGGAGGATGTGGATGCCGAGCTTGTCCTGGTTGGCCAGGCGGACGTGGGCGTCGACGGGGATGACCGGACTGCCCGATGCGTCCTTGGCATCGAGGTCGACCACGTCGCGCTCGGCCGTGCCGGTCAGCGGCGCACCGGTGTCGCGCGTGCGTCCGATGGTCCTCTCCTGGTCGTTCAGGGCGGAGCGATCCCAGTTCTCGATGAGGATCCTGATCCGCCGGGCGACGAGGTAGCTGCCGTCCGTCATCCACCCCGGATCATCGGCACCGGTCACCCACACGTTCGAGGCGAACTCGGCCGAGTCCGACAGCAGGTTGTCGGTGCCGTCCTTGAAGCCCATCAGGTTGCGCGGTGTGGACTGCGACGAGGTGGTCGACGACGTCCGTCCGAAGCCCTCCTGGGACCACCGGATCACCGCGGTACCCCTCGCGATCCGGGTCAGGTTGCGGATCGCATGGAACAGCACCTGTGGATCGTCACCGCATGCCTGCACGCACAGGTCGCCACCGCAGCGCGCGGGGTCGAGCTCGTCACGCGGGAACGACGGGAGGTCGATCAGCGCCGCGGGGCGTCGATCAGCGATCCCGAAGCGGTCCTTGCCATCGAGCGTGAACAGGCCCGGGCCGAAACCCACGGTGATGGTGAGTCGCGCCGGATGCAGTCCTTCGGCTTCGCCAGTGTCCGTGGGGGGCGAGTACTCACTCGCAGCAGGCTCGCCGACGGGATCGCCCTGCGACATCCGCTCCGCAGCGAGGGTCCATTCCTTGAGCATCGATATCACGTCGTCGCGCTCGGCCGTGGCGGAGAGGTCGTACGACGCGAACAGCAGCCGATCCTGCGCCGGGGTCGCGATGCCCGCTTGATGGGCGCCGCGGAACGGCACCACGACACCGCTCGACGGGTGGTCGTCGTCGCGAGTGGCGATGACTGCCGCCGTCGACGCCCCGATCGCCAGCCCGCCGACCGCGGTGGCGCCGGCGACGCCCAGCAGCCGCCGACGCGAAAGCGTCGGCGACTTCTGGTCCGACGGCGGTGTGTCGCCGGCGGGATGCGCGCCGGTCATTGCAGCACGAGGGCCGCGACCCTGGACAGTGGCTCGGCCAGCGCGTCGATGCTCGTCGACAGTCCTTTGGTGTTCTCCGGGGTCAGATCGGTGTACAGCTTGTAGCCGTTGCCGACTGCATCGTCGCCCTTGTACGCGGCGAGCGCGGTGTCGACGTCCTTGAACCTGCCTTCGATCGTCGTGGCGAGCGTCGAGTCGCTCGAGGCGAGCAGGCTCTGCACAGCCTTGAACGCTGCGTCAGCGCCTTCGACGTTGGCTGCGAAATCCGAGAGGTCGGTGTGTGAGTAGCGATCTTCCTCGCCGGTGATCTTCGACGCGGACACCTCGTTGAGCAACTCGACCGCGCCGTTGGCGATCTGCGCCGGCTCCAACACGATCGCGGCGATGCTGCCATCGAGGGTGTTGACATCAGCCACCAACTGGTCGGCCACCTTGCTCATCCCATCGGCGGTGTCGTCGGCCCACAGCGCCTTCTCGATGCGATGGAAGCCGCCCCACGTGTCGGCCGGGACATCGCCATCACGGGCGTCGATCTTGGGATCGAGGTCGCCGAAGCTCTCGGCGATCGGCTCGATCGATTCGTAGTGGTAGCGAGCCGCAGCGAACAGCGACTTCGCCTTGTCGACGTCGCCACCCTTGACGGCGTCGGCGAAGGGTGCGACGGCGGCCACCAGCAACTTGGACTCCGACGCCACGTAGGTCAGGTAGTTCTTGACCGCCGCGTCGCGTGCTGCCGGGTCTGCCGACTTGCCGGAGCCGGCATCGGCGACCTCGAGCGTGCCTTTCTCCTTGCTGCCACCGGTGCACTGGGTGATGTAGCTGCCGGACTTCAACGTCAACGAGAAGCTGCGATCGAGACCGGGCGTGACGTTCTCGACCTCGCCGAGGATCTTCGTGCCGTCGAGGACCTCGAACTCGCTGACCGCAGCAGAGTCCTCGTTGATCACGTGGAACGTCGTGGCTCCGGAGAGTGCAGAGATCTCGGCGGGATCGCAGCCGCCGTCGGTGAGCGTCACCTCGATCGTCGCCACGTTGCCGTCGCTCGGCGCGGTGGCTGCCTTGTCCGACCCGCAGCTTGCGGCGAGGACGGTGACCGCGACAACGACTCCGGTGATGACCATTTTCGACATTGCAGTGCTCTCTTTCACGCTGGGGAAGATTGCGGGACCGCGTGCTCCGCGGAGGTCGCGATCGGCTTCGTGCCGGACCCGAGGCTGGGTCGACGGCGCGGCCACACGACGAACGTCATCACCGGCACGAGGTACATGAGCCAGGCGATGGTCTCTGCCCACGTCGGCTTGGGCTGGATGCCGAGCACGCCCGTGACGAGCGCCGATCGGATCGAGCCCGGCTTGATGAAACCGGAGAGATCGAGTGCCTGGCCCTGCCAGGAGTTGAGCCAGCCGGCCTCGTGCGCGGTGTGCATCCCGAAGGACACCAGGCCGGCGGCGACGAGGACGAGGACGGCCCCGGTCACTTTGAAGAACTTGGCGAGGTTGATCTTGCGACCACCGCGATACAGGCCGATGCCGATGATCACCGCGACGACGAGCCCGAACACGGCACCGCCGACGGAGGACACCTTCGAGCGGGAGGATTGGAACTGGGCGAGGAGGAACACCGCGGTCTCGAGGCCCTCACGCATCACCGCGAGGAACGCCATCATCACCAGGGCGTGGGTCGAGCCGGATGCGAGCGCAGCCTGGGCGCGCTCTTCGAGCTCGCCCCGCAACGACCGGGCGTGCTTGCTCATGAAGACGATCATGTAGGTGACCATCACGACCGCCACGCCGGCGACGATGGTCTCGAGGCCCTCCTGCTCCTTCTGGGGGAGGTTCTCGTTGATGATCTGGAGGGTGATCCCAACTCCGAGGCAGATCGCGATCCCGATGCCGACGCCGGCCCACATCTTGCGCAGCGCATCGCCGCGGCCCTGCTGCTTCAAGAACGCGGCGACGATGCCGACGATGAGCGACGCCTCGACTCCTTCGCGCAACCCGATGACGAACGTTGGCAACATCATTGACCTCCTGCCGCATGGTAGGGCACCCTAACAGAAAAGGTCAAGCCGGGCGGCGGTCGGCATCGGGCTCGGTCGACTGCCGACCTCCCACCGACCGACGCCTCGCTAGAGTCAGACCGTTGCCGACCTGGGGGTGCAGATGCCGACCGACGATGCTCATGCGATCGATGCGTTGGGGTGGGAGAAGCGCACCTTCGCGCCGTCGGAGGCCTTCAAGCGCGACGCGCTCGTGGTCGACACCCACCTCTACGACGACGCCAACGAGGACTACCACGGGTTCTGGGCGCGTCAGTCCGCTGATCTGCTCGACTGGTCGCAGGAGTGGTCGACGATCTGTGAATGGGAGCTTCCGTTCGCGAAGTGGTTCGTCGGTGGTCAGCTCAACGTCAGCTACAACTGCCTCGATCGGCACGTGATCGCCGGTCGTGGCGACAAGGTCGCGTTCCACTTCGAGGGCGAGCCGGGCGACACGCGCACGGTGACGTATTCGCAGCTGCTCGACGAGACCCAGCGGTTCGCGAACGTGCTGAAGGGCCTCGGCGTCACCAAGGGCGACCGGGTCAACATCTACCTCCCGATGATCCCCGAGGCCGCAGTCGCGATGCTGGCCTGCGCACGGATCGGCGCCGCGCACAGCGTCGTGTTCGGTGGGTTCAGCGCGCAGTCGTTGAGCGACCGGATCAACGACGCCGACGCGAAGGTGCTCGTGACCGCGGACGGTGGATGGCGGCGCGGCGAGGTCTTCCCGCTCAAGCCGACGGCCGACGAGGCACTCGCGTCGACGTCGACGATCACGGACGTGGTGGTCGTGCGACGTGGCGGCAACACGGTGGAGATGGTCGACGGCCGGGACCACTGGTACCACGAACTGATGGACACCGCCGCTGCGGAGTGCCCGGCCGAGCCGATGGACAGCGAGCAGCTGCTGTTCTTGCTCTACACCTCGGGCACCACCGGCAAGCCGAAGGGCATCATGCACACGTCCGGGGGCTACCTGACCCACGTCGCCTTCACCCACAAGTACGTGTTCGATCTCCACGCCGACACCGACATCTACTGGTGCACCGCGGACGTCGGCTGGGTCACCGGGCACAGCTACATCGTCTACGGCCCGCTCGCCAACGGAGCGACGCAGGTGATGTACGAGGGCGTGCCGAACTTCCCCGGCAACGACAGGATCTGGGAGATCGTCGAGAAGTACGGCGTCACGATCTTCTACACGGCTCCCACTGCGATCCGCACGTACATGAAGTGGGGCGCCGAGGAACCGGCCAAGCACGACCTGTCGTCGTTGCGCGTGCTCGGCTCGGTCGGTGAGCCGATCAACCCAGAGGCGTGGATGTGGTACCAGGAGCACATCGGCGGTGGCACCTGCCCGATCGTCGACACGTGGTGGCAGACCGAGACAGGCGGGATCATGATCAGTCCGCTGCCCGGAGCCACCACCACCAAGCCCGGCTCGGCGACCTTCCCCCTGCCCGG